>JBKPRV010000020.1:0-23419 GCA_046734715.1 Actinomycetota bacterium
TCGCCGTAGAGCAGGCCCGGCCCCGCGGCTGCACCGTCCGCCCCCACCGCGCCCAGGGAGGGGACCATGGCCGACACATTGACCGCGGCCACCTCGTGCCCCGAGGCCACCCGGGCCAGCGCGGCCAGCGCCCCGGCCCGCCAGGCGACGTCCACGTCGTGCTCGAACGAGCCCGGGTCCGAGGTCCGCACCTCGTGCGGGACACGGGCGCGGGCCAGCACCGTGCCGTCGTCGTCGGCCGCCACCGCCTTGACCGACGTGGTGCCGATGTCGATCCCGACGGTGACGGTCATCCCGGCTCCAGCAGCACGGGCAGGTGGACGACCCCCCGGGCCAGGCGGCTGGGCAGGCGCTCGATCTCGCCGGCCAGCTCGTAGTCGGGCCACCGGGCCAGCAGCTCCTCGAACAGCACCCGGCCCTCCAACCGGGCCAGGCCTGCGCCCATGCAGTAATGCTCGGCATAGCCGAACGACAGGTGCGGGTTGGGGTCGCGGCTCACGTCCAGCCGGTCGGCCGTGGGCCCGAAGGCCTCCTCGTCCCGGTTGGCCGACTGGTAGCACAGGAGCACGTGGTCGCCCTCGGCGAGCAGCTTGCCGCCCAGCTCCACCTCGCGGGTGGCGGTACGGCAGAACGACATGATGGGCGCCTCCCAGCGCAGCAGCTCCTCGACCCCGCACCCGGTGAGGGCGGGGTCGTCCACCAGCCGCCGGCGCTGGTCGGGGTGGCGGGCGAGGGCGTGCAGGCCGTTGGAGACGAGCGTGCGGGTGGTCTCGTTGCCCGCCACCAGCAGGGTGAGCACGAACATGTTGATCTCGTCGTCGCTCAGCGCCTCGCCGTCGACCCGCCCGTGGGCGAGCACCGACACCAGGTCGTCCGTGGGCTCCGCGTGACGGGCCCGCACGTGGTCGACGATGTAGCCGTACAGCTCCCCCAGCAGCATCGTCACCTCGTCGGTCAGATCGGTGGTGGCGGCCATGGCGGCGTCCGACCAGTGGCGGAAGCGATCCGCGTCTTCCCGGGGCACGCCCACCAGCTCGGCGATGACCAGGATGGGCAGCGGGCTCGCCAGCCGCTCGACCGCGTCGACCACCTCTGTGGGATCGACCGCGTCCAGAAGGTCGCGGGCGATGGCCCGCACCCGGTCCTCGAGGTCGGCCACCCGCCGCACGCTGAGGCTGGGGCTGACCAGCCGGCGGAGGCGGCCGTGGCGCGGCGGGTCGAGGCTGACGATCGACGTGCCCAGCGCCGGCCGGGTGAGGTCGGTGAGCAGCACGCCCCGGGCCGAGCTGAACGTGGCCGGGTCCTTGGAGACGGCTTGGACGTCGGCGTGGCGGGTGATCATCCACAGCTCGCCGGCCTCGCCCTCGTAGCGATGGACCGGGTCCTCGGCCCGCAGCGCGGCGAGCTCCGGGTACGGGTCCCCGGCCCACCAGAGCGGGTCGTGCAGCGGCGGCGACGTCACCATGACGCTGTTCCTAACACTCGTGTCAGGTCTGCGCTACGGTCGCCGGCGTGCAGTGGGGCGGCGCCACCACCATCGTGACCGGCGCATCGCGCGGCATCGGGCGCGCGGTGGCGGAGGCGGCCGCCGACCGCGGCGCCCGGGTCGGGCTGATCGCCCGGAGCGAGGACGACCTGCGCACCGTCGCCGCGGGGATCGGCGGCGAGGCTCGCTACGCGGTGGCCGACGTGGCCGACCCCGACGCGCTGGTCGCCGCCATCGGCCGGCTCGAGTCCGACCTCGGGCCCACCGAGGTGCTGGTGGCCAACGCCGGCATCGGGGCCTACGGGGCCTTCGCGGATCTCAGCTCCGAGGAGGCCGAGCGCATCGTGCGGGTCAACGTGCTCGGCACCGTCCACGCCCTGCGGGCCGTGGTGCCCGGCATGATCGCCCGGCGCCGCGGGCACCTGGTGACGATGGGCTCGATCGCCGGTCGGATCGGCTCGCCCTTCGAGGCCATCTACTCCGCCACCAAGTTCGCGGGCGTGGGGCTCACCGAGGCCCTGGTGGTCGAGCTGGAGCCCTACGGGATCGGCGTGTCGCTGGTGAACCCCGGCCCCGTCGCCACCGACTTCGGCGCTGCCCGCGGCCACCCCTACGACCGCGCCCGCCCCAAGCCGGTTCCCGCCGCGGACGTGGCCCGGGCGGTCATCCGGGCGGTGGAGGGCGACCGGCACGAGCAATATGTGCCGGGCGCGTTCCGGCCGGCGGTGGCGATCCGCCACCTGGTGCCGCCGCTGTTCCGCTGGGGGACGCGGCGCAGCTTCACCCGTGAGCTGGCCGAGGACCGGCGGCGGCGGTGAGAGCGCTGGTGTACGGCACGCGGCCCGACCCCTGGGACCCGCCGCCGGAGGCCGGCGACAACCGCCTGCTGCGCGGCCTGGCCGTCACGCCCTGCGCCCTGCGGGACGTGCCCGACGCCCGGCCTCTGCGCCCCGACTGGCTGGTGGTGCGGCCCCGCCTCACCGGGATCTGCGGGTCCGACGCCAAGCAGGTGCTGGGCGACTTCGAGGGTGACACCGACAGCGCGCTGAGCGGGCTGTGCTCGTTTCCCCAGGTCATGGGGCACGAGGTGGTGGCCGACGTCAGCGCCCTGGGGCCCGAGGCCCGGGGGTTCGACGTGGGCCAGCGGGTGGTGCTCAACCCCTGGCTCGCCTGCGCGGCCCGGGGCGTGACGCCGCCGTGTCCCGCCTGCGCGGCCGGGGACTACAGCCTGTGCTGGAGCTTCACCACCGGCCCCATCAGCCCCGGCCTCCACACCGGCGTGGCGAGCGACGCCACCGGCGGCTACGCCGAGCAGATGCCGGCGCACTCATCGATGCTGTTCGCCGTGCCCGACGTGCTCGACGACGAGCGGGCCGTCCTCGCCGACCCTTTCGCCGTCTCGCTGCACAGCGTGACGCGGCACCCGCCGCCGCGGGACGGCCGCGTGCTGGTGTGGGGCGCCGGCGCGCTGGGCTGCTGCGCCATCGCCGTCCTGCGGGCGCTGCACCCCGACGTCGAGGTGGGCGTGGTAGCCGCCCACGACGCCCAGGCCGCGCTGGCCAACCGCCTCGGTGCCCACGCGGTGTTCCGCCTCGCGAGCCAGGCCGAGCTGGTCGAGACGCTCGCGGCCTGGTGCGGCGGCGTGCTGCGCCCCACCATGGAAGGTCTCGCCGGGCTGCCCATGTGCCACCCCGGCGGCGTCGACGTCGCCTACGACACGATCGGCAAGCCCGAGACGTTCGAGGTCGAGGTGCGGGTGCTCCGGGCCCGGGGCACCCTGGTCAAGAGCGGGGTCCATCCTCCCGGGCGCTGGGAGTGGAGCCCGCTCTACTTCAAGGAGATCAGCTGGGTCGGCTCCAACGCCTTCGGTGTCGAGAAGGTGGACGGCGTGCGCCGCCACGGCATCGAGCACTACCTCGACCTCGCCGCCTCCGGCCGGGTCGACCTGGCCGGCCTCGTCACCCACACCTTCGGCCTGTCGGCCTGGCGGGACGCGTTCGCCGCCCTGGCCGACCAGGCGCGCAGCGGCGCCGTCAAGATCGTCCTAGATCCCTCCTGCTAGGTGTAGCCATGACCCACCCTCTCGACCCCCTCACCCCCGACGAGATCGCCGCCGCGGTGGCCGCGGTGCGCAGCCACGGGCACCTGGGCGACGGCGCCTGGTTCTCGACCGTCACCATCGACGACGCCCGCCGCCCCGGGGTGTCCGGGCGCCGGGCCCGGGTGGTGGCGGTTCCCGGGCCCAACGCCGCCGTGGTCGAAGCCACTGTCGACCTGGGGACCGGCGAGGTGGCCGGCTGGGTCGACCACGACGGCGTCCGGCCCGCGCTCGGGTTCGGCGAGAGCCTGGTGACCATCCTGGCCGTGCACGAGCATCCGGCCTTCGTGGCCGCCCTGGCGGCCCGCGGCATCGACGACGTGTCCAAGGTGCAGATCGACCCGTGGCCGGCCGGCAACTTCGGCAACCCGGCCGAGGAAGGGCGGCGGGTGGCGCACTGCCTGCCGTACTACCGGGAGAACGAGGGCGACAACGGCTACGCCCGCCCCATCGAGGGCCTCCAGGCACTGGTGGACATGGCCACCGGCGAGGTGCTGGAGGTGATCGACACCGGGCCCGTCCCCATGCCGACCGATCCCGGCAGCTACTTCCCCGAGGACCATCCCGCCCGGCCGGGCCTGGCCCCGCTGGTCATCACCCAGCCCGAGGGCGTGGGCTTCGAGATCGACGGCCACGAGCTGAGCTGGCAGGGCTGGTCGCTGCACGTCAGCCTCGACCCGCTGGAGGGCATCGTGCTCCGGGACGTCGCCTACGGCGGCCGCTCCGTCCTGCGCCGGGCGTCGATCTGCGAGATGGTCGTGCCCTACGGCGACCCCAGCCCCGCGCACGGCTGGCAGAACGCTTTCGACGTGGGCGAGTGGGGCCTCGGCCGGCTCGCCAACTCGCTCACCCTCGGGTGCGACTGCCTGGGTGAGATCCGCTACCTCGACGCGGTGCTGGCCGGCGAGAACGGCGAGGTCAACACCATGACCAACGCCATCTGCCTCCACGAGGAGGACGTGGGCATCGGCTGGAAGCACCTCGACTACATGGGCGGCCGCACCGAAGTGCGCCGCCGGCGGCGGCTGGTCGTGTCGTCGATCTCGACCGTCGGCAACTACGACTACGGCTTCTACTGGTACCTGTACCAGGACGGCTCGCTGGAGCTGGAGGTCAAGCTCACCGGCATCCTGTCCACCGCGGCAGTGGCGAACGGGACGACAGATCCGTCCTCGCCGGTGGTGGCGCCGGGCGTGGCCGCGCCGGTCCACCAGCACCTGTTCTGCGCCCGGCTCGATCCCGCGGTGGACGGCCCGGTCAACGAGGTGGAGGAGGTCGACGTGGTGCCGCTGCCGCCCGGCGAGGGCAACCCGTGGGCCAACGGCTTCGCCCCCGTGGCCACCCGCCTCGCGTCGGAGGGCGCGGCCCAGCGGGTGGCCGATCCGGCTCGCAGCCGCACCTGGCGGATCGTCAATCCGGCCGTGCGGAACGGGCTGGGCCAGCCGGTCGCCTACCGGCTGATCCCCCGGGCCACGCCCACGCTGCTGGCGGGCCAGGACGCCAGCGTGGCGGCCCGGGCCGCCTTCGCCACCCGCAACCTGTGGGTCACGCCCTACGCCCCCGACGAGCGGCGGGCGGCCGGCGACTTCCCCAGCCAGCACCCGGGCGGGGCCGGCCTGCCGGCGTGGACCGCGACCGACCGGTCCTTGGAGGGGACCGAGGTGGTGCTGTGGCACACCTTCGGCCTCACCCACGTGCCCCGACCCGAGGACTGGCCGGTCATGCCGGTGGAGACCACCGGGTTCGTGCTGGTGCCGAGCGGCTTCTTCGACCGCAACCCCGCCCTCGACGTCCCGCCGCCGGAGCAGTGCCATGGCTGACGGTCCCATCGCCTTTGTGTGCGCCATGCCCATGGAGGCCAAGGCCGTGACCAAGCGGCTCGGGCTCCACCACGCCACCGTCGCCGGCGGCCCGGGCTGGACCGGCACGGTGGCGGACCGGCCGGCCGTGGCCGTCGTCACCGGCATGGGCACCCGGCTCGCGGCCGAGGGCATCGAGCGGCTGCTCGACGCCATGACCCCGAGCTACGTGCTGGTGGTGGGCATCACCGGCGCGGTGGACGACGACACCCCCATCGGCACGGTCATCCGCCCCGCCCGCGTCATCGACCACGCCACCGGCCGCGAGCACCGCCACCAGCCCCTCGGCCCCGGCGAGGCCCACGGCGCCCTGTGGACCACCGACGTCATCACCCCGGCGTCCGAGCTCCCCGCCTTGCGCGCCCAGGGCGTCGTGGCGCTGGACATGGAGACCGCCGCCATCGCCCAGGCCTGCGAAGCCCGCGGCGTCCCCTGGACCGTGGTCCGGGCCATCAGCGACCGGGCCACCGACGGCCGCGTCGACGAGGACGTCTTCCACCTCGCCCGCGCCGACGGCCGCCCCGACCCCGCCGCGGTGGCCCGCTACTTCGCCCGCCACCCCGGCCGCATCCCCGGCCTGCTCCGCATGGGCCGCGACGCCTCCCTGGCCGCCCGCCGCGCCGCGCAGGCCGCTATCCAGGCGGTGGGGTTCCTACCGGGAGGAAGCCCTCCGCCACCCGCTGGTGAGCCTCCGACGCCGGGCCCTCCCAGCTGACGGTGCCGCGGTCGAGGAGGACGGCGCGGTCGCAGAGGTCGAGGGCGTGGGTCACCTGCTGCTCCACGATCAGCAGGCACGTGCCCTCGGAGCGGAGGCGGACCAGCTCCTGGTAGATCTCGTCCACCACGATGGGGGCGAGGCCCAGGGACAGCTCGTCGGCCACCAGGAGCTGGGGGGCCTCCACCAGGACCCGCGCCAGGGACAGCATGCGCTGCTCGCCGCCGGACAGGGTGCCGGCCACCTGGCCGCGGCGGCGGGCCAGGGCCGGGAACTGGGCGAACGCCGCTTCCAGGGCCGCAGGCACGCCGGCGCGGCCCTTGGAGCGGCGGAACGACAGGCGCAGGTTCTCCTCCACCGTGAGGGTGGCGAACACCGAGCGGCCCTCGGGGGCGTGGGCGACGCCGGCGCGGGCGAAACGGTAGGTGGGGGCCTTGGTCAGGTCCTCGCCCTGGACCCGCACCGCGCCCGCGCTGGGGGCCACCAGGCCGGTGGCCACGCGGGCGACCGTGGTCTTGCCGACGCCGTTGGGGCCGAGCAGGGCCACCGCCTCGCCCTCCCCGACCGTGAGCGAAACTCCGAACAGGGCGTTGAACGGGCCGTAGGCCGCGTGGACGTCGTCCAGCTCGAGGACGGCGGTCATGCCGAATCCGAATCCCTGGTCGCGCCTAGCTGCTCCGGCACATCTCCCAGATAGGCGTGCCGGACCTCGGGGCTGGCCAGGACGTCGGCGGTGGGCCCCTCGGCGATCAGCGTGCCGAAATCGAGCACGTAGCAGCGCTCGGTGAAGCTCGCCACCAGCTCGACGTCGTGCTCCACCAGGAGGATGGCGAAGTCCTCCTCGCCCTGCACTTCCCGCAGCGTCTTGGCCAGGTCGGCCGTCTCGCGGTGGTCGAGGCCCGAGGACGGCTCGTCCAGCAGCAGCAGCCGGGGCCGGGTCATGAGCGCCCGCGCCACTTCGACCAGCCGGCCCTGGCCGAGGCTGAGGTGCTCGATGGGCTCGTCGGCCTGGGCACCGAGGCCCAGCAAGCCCAGCACCTCGTCGCACGCGGCCAGCTCGTCGCGCCGGGGGCGGCCCAGGCCCAGGAGGTCGCGCCACAGGCGTCCGTCGCCGCGGCGGGTGCGCTCGGCGATGAGCAGGTGGTCGCGCACGGTGGTGTCGGGGAACAGCTCGATGCGCTGGAACGACCGGCCGATCCCCCGCCGGGCCCGGGCGTACACCGGCAGGCGCGAGACGTCCTCGCCCGCCAGGCGCACCGTGCCCCGATCGGGCCGCAGCACCCCGAGCACGCAGTTGAACAGGGTGGTCTTGCCCGCCCCGTTGGGCCCGATGAGCCCCACCCGCTCCCCGGGCTCCACCGCCAGCGACACGTCCGACAGCGCCTTGATGCCCGCGAACGAGTGGGTGATCCCGATCGCTTCCAGCACCGGCGTGCTCATCCGACCGTCTCCTCCACCGGGGCCGGCTCGTCGGTAGCCGCGGGCGGGCCGCTGCCGTCGCCGCCCTTTCCCCCGACCCGGGCCAGCCAGCCCTCGACCCGGCGGTGGGCCCGGCGCTTGCCGAACTCGACCATGCCCTCGGGGTGGCGGGCGAACTGGAGGGCGCCGAGCCCGAACAGGATGAAGCGCCAGGAAGGCGAGAGCGGGATGAACCACGGCACCCGGTCCGGATCCCGCAGGATCCACTCGAACAGCGCGCCCTTGAGCACGATGGCGTCGAACAGCGCGAAGCCGATGGCGGCCTGGATCGCCCCCTCCACGGTGCGCGAGCCCAGCGACACCACGATCACCAGCCAGAACAGGGCCACGAACGGGGCGAAGTTGGCGGTGTAGTTGACGTTCTCCTGGTGCATGGCCAGCAGGGCGCCGCCCAGCCCCGCGATGAAGGCCGACACCGCGAACGCCACCAGCCGGGCGCGGGCGGGCGAGATGCCGATGGAGGCGGCCGCCACCTCGCTGCCGCGCACGGCCCGCAGGGTGCGGCCCACCGTCCCCTCCCGGATCTGGATGACGGCCACCGCCACCACCACCAGCACGATGACGGCCAGCACCAGGAACTGCTTGTCGTCAGCCAGGTCCCACGGCCCGATGGTGGGCCGCGGCACCCGGGTGCCCTGGAGGATCGAGGTGTCGCCGCCGCCCACCCAGGGGAACTTGATCATCACCGAGTCGAAGAAGTAGGCGAAGGCCAGTGTGGCGATGGCCACCCACACACCGCCGAGGCGCAGCACGGGCAGCGACAGCAACGCGGCCACCAGGGCCGCCAGCGCCGCGCCCACGAACGCGGCCAGCAGCACCGACATCCCGAAGCGGTCGGTGAGCTGGAAGGCGGCGAAGCCGCCGATGGCCGCGAACGTGCCCTGGCACAGCGAGATCTCGCCCGCCATGCCGGTGATGACGGTGATGGACAGGAAGATGGTGGCGATGATCACCGCCTGGGTGACCAGGAACAGCCACGAGGCGTCGGCCCGGGCGAACACCACCCACCCCGTGATCAGCAGGAAGAGCACGCCCGCCACCCACGTCATCCGGGTCAGCAACTGGCTGCGGGTGGTGGCCGCCAGCGATGGCGGCGGTGGGTCGACCCCGGCCAGCGGGTCGGCCAGCTCCCGGGACTGGCGGATGGCGGGCCACAGCACCAGCAGGCCGAACAGCACCACGAACGGCATGGCCGGCGTGACGTTCTCCTGGATCTGGCCCAGCAGCGGGTGCTCACCCGACCAGCGGGGCAGGAAGGTGTTGGCCAGCGCGATGAGGATGCCGAGGCCCAGGCCCCCGAAGAAGGCCCGGGGCAGGCTGACCAGCCGGCCCACCGCCGCGGCGGCGATCCCCACCACCATGAGGTTGAAGAAGTCGCCCGCGGCCAGGGTGTTGAACCGGGGCGCGATCAGCACGCCGGCCAGGCCCGCGAACAGGCTGGACAACGCCCACGAGAACGCCGACACCCGCTCGGCGCGGATGCCGGCCAGCTCGGTCATGCGGTGGCTCTCGACCACCGCCCGCATGCGCAGCCCCAGGTCGGTGAAGCGGAACAGGGCGGCCAGCGCCGCCATGGCCACCAACGCCACCGCCATCCCCACCAGCTCGTTGCGGCTGAACGGGTAGACGCCGAAGGGGTCGTAGAACACGTCGGCGCCGTTGGGCACGATGCCCTCGGGGGTCCGGCCCGCCACCGCGTCGAAGTTCACGATCACCGCGAACAGGCTGGGCAGGGCCACCGTGAGGCCGATGGCCACCACCAGCTTGGACACCGCCGTGCTGGTGCGCAGGTGGCGGAAGATGAGCCGTTCCAGGACCAGCCCGATGGCCGGCGCCAGCACCAGCACCGACAGCACGAAAGCGGGCACCATGCCCCAGTTCCAGTCGGTGCGGGCCTTGAAGTACATCGCGGCCGAGATGTACGCCTGGGCGCCGAAGGCCAGGTTGAACACCCCGCTCGTCTTGTAGGCCAGCACGAAGCCGAGCGCGATGAGGGCGTAGGCGGTGCCCGGGGGCAGGCCCTGCAGCACGCTGCGGAACAGGTCCTCCCCGATGGAGGTGGCGACGATCATGGCCGGGCCGGAGAGGCTCGGGTCATCCGAGAGCGGTGGGTCATCCGAAGTTGGTGGGAGTCGGTTCGGCCCAGTCGAGGTCGGTGTTGCTCCAGCACAGCCACGGCTTGTCCTTCGGGGCGACGGTCTGGAACTCGCCGTCCACGATCTTCACGATCGCGCTGCACTCGTCGCTGCTGTCCTGGTCCCGGGTGTCCTGGGTGTACGGCGTGTGGGCCTCGGTCCAGTTGATGGGCTCGAGGAGCCCGCCGGCGGTGAAGTCGGTCATGGCGTTGGTGGCGGCGGTGACCTTGTCCCGGTCGAAGTCCGGCCCCGCGGCCAGCAGGCCCTCGAACGCCAGCGAGGCGTTGAGCCAGCCGACCATGGCCAGCTCACTGGGCTCGTTGCCCTGCTTGTCCATCCACTCCATGAAGTCGGCCTGCTGGGTGCCCTCGCCGTCGGCCTCGAAGGGCCGGAACCCCACGGTGACGTAGTCACCCTCGAACAGGTCGCCGGCGTCCTTGACGAACTGCTGGTTGTAGGTGTTCGGGTGGTACAGGACCACGTCGTCCATGCCCTGGCGGTGCAGCTCCTGGGCGAGGGTCTTCATGCCGTTGAGGTCGATGCAGGTGGCGATGAAGTCGACGCCTGCGTTCTTCATGGCCGTGACCTCGGGGCCGATGCCGTTGGGCAGCCCGTAGGCGAGGTCGTCGTTGACGTAGGCGGCGTCGACCCCGGTGTCATCCTGGTAGGTCTCGACCGAGTGGGCGGTGGTGTTGGTGCAGACCTTGGAGTTCTCGGTGGCCCCGTAGCCCAGCAGCGCAGCATGTTGCGCGCCCGCCAGCGAGGCCACGTAGGGCACGGTCCGGCCCGTGCAGTCCGCGCAGCGGATCACGGCGCTGGGGAAGATGTGGGACCGGTTCGCGGCCTCGGTGGCATTGATGCCCCAGGCGTAGGTGGGAATGCCCGCGCTGTCGAGGTCACCCCAGCCGGTGGCCAGCAGGGTGGCCTGGAAGTTGCCGAACGCGTTGTTGGCCGAGATGATGTCGAGCGCCCGGGCCTGGTTCGAGACCAGCTCGTCGTCCACGACGTCGCCGACCTTCAGGTCGCGGCCGTAGATGCCGCCCTCGGAGTTGCGCCAGGCGAAGTAGGCCTCGATGCCCTGCACGTAGCAGTCGACGATGCAGGTGCCGAGCGGGTTGCCCTGCTTGGTGCCGACCACCGTGTAGGTGATGTCGTCATCGGTCACCCCGGGCACGCCCGAGATCGACACGAACTCGTCGCGGTGGCTCTCGCCGCCTCCCGACGGTGCCTCGCTGTCTGCCGCCGTGGTCCCGGACGACGTGTCGTCGTCGCCGGAGTTGCCGCACGCGGCCGCGGCGAGGACGAGGACAAGGAACGCCCCAGCGAAGCTGACCCGCCTGGATCGGAACACGGCTCCCCCCGTGGTGCTGTGCTGTCGTGGTCGTGCCAGGAACCAAAAGTGACACGAGTGTTCGATTCCGACAGTACCGCGATCGGAGACCGGGCGTCAGGCTGCCTCAGCGCTGGTAGTCGTAGAAGCCGCGGCCCGTCTTGCGTCCCAGCAGGCCGGCGTCGACCATCCGGGACAACAGGGGCGGGGGCGCGTACAGCGGCTCCTTGAACTCCTCGTAGAGCGACTCGGCCACGGCCATGGTGGTGTCGAGCCCGATGAGGTCGGTGAGGTGCAGCGGGCCCATGGGGTGGGCGCAGCCCTCCACCATGCCGGCGTCGATGTCCTCGGCGGTGGCGAAGCCGGACTCCAGCATGCGGATCGACGACAGCAGGTAGGGGATCAGCAGCGCGTTGACCACGAAGCCGGCCCGGTCCTGCGAGCGGATCACCCGCTTGCCCAACGCCTCCACCGCGAACCGCTCGGACCGCTCGATCGTCACGTCCGCCGTCAGCAGCGAGGGCACCAGCTCGACCAGGTTCAGCACCGGGACCGGGTTGAAGAAGTGCAGGCCCACCACCGACTCCGGGCGCCGCGTGGCCATGGCCAGCTTCATGATGGGGATGGACGAGGTGTTGGAGGCCAGCACCGCGTCGTCGGCCTCGACGACCTTGTCGACCCGCTCGAACACCGCCACCTTGGCCGCCTCGTCCTCGAACACGGCCTCGATGACCAGCTCGCGGTCGGCCAGGGCGTCGAGGTCGTGGGACACGTCGATGCGGTCCAGGGCGGTGGCGCGGTCGTCCTCGGAGAGCTTGCCGCGGGCGACGGCGGTGGCCAGCGAGCGTTCGATGCGGGCCAGGCCGCGCTCGGCGGCGACCGCGTCGGACTCGACGACGGCGACGTCGCGCCCGGCGCGGGCCGCCACCTCGGCGATGCCCGAGCCCATGAGGCCGCAGCCGACGACACCGACCCGGGTGGGGAGCTGGGTCATGCGGTCGATCCTACGTGGTCAGGGTGTCAGCACCGGGAGGGTCTCCCAGCCCCGCACGGTCGAGGTCCGGGCCTGCACCGCGTGGTCCCAGTCCACCTCCCACGTGGGGAAGCGCCTGAGCACCTCGTCCAGCGCCACCCGCCCTTCCAAGCGGGCCAGCGCCGCGCCCAGGCAGAAGTGGAGGCCGTAGCCGAAGGTGAGGTGGTGGTCGATCTTGCGGTGGATGTCGAAGCTCTCGCCGTCGGCGAAGTGGCGCTCGTCCCGGTTGGCCGAGGCGTTGAGGAACAGCATGGCGCTGCCCTCGGGCACGGTCTGCCCGTAGTGCTCGACGTCCCGCGTGACGAGGCGGCCCTGCACCGGCGACGGCGGCTCGTAGCGCAGCAGCTCCTCGATGGCGTTGGGGATCAGGCTGCGGTCCGCCACCAGCTGGCGGCGCTGGTCGGGGCGCTCGGCCAGCACCTTGCCGGTCCAGCCGATGAGCCGGGTGGTGGTCTCGTTCCCGGCCGCCGCGATCAGGCCGACGTAGCTCAGCACCTCGGCCCGGGTCAGCCGCCGCCGCTCGCCGTCGAGATCCTCGTACTCGGCCGTCAGCAGCTCGGTCATCAGGTCGTCGGAGGGGTGCTCGGCCCGCCAGTCGAGGTAGGCCTCGAACACCTCGGAGTGGCCCTCGGCGCGGGCTGCGTCGAAGTCGGGCATGGTGCCCTCCTCCAGGCGCAGGCCGTCGTCGATGCGGTCGCGGATGGCCTCCTGGTCCTGCTCGGGGATGCCGAGCAGCATGCCGATGGTGCGCATGGGCATCTGGGCGCCCAGGTCGCGGATGAAGTCGAACCCGCCCGTGCCCACCAGCGGGTCGAGGCTGCGGGCGCAGAACTCGCGCACCTTGGGCTCGACGGCGTTCATCTTGCGAGGGGTGAACACCCGGGACAGCAGTCCCCGGTGCAGGTCGTGGTGGGGCGGGTCCTCGAAGATCATCGACCCAGGTGGGATCTCGATGTCCGACTTGATGAGCTCGAGCAGCGTGCCCTTGGCCGAGCTGTAGGTGCGCCAGTCGACCAGGCCCCGCTCGACGTCGTCGAACCGGCTCAGGGCGTAGAAGTCGTAGCGCTCGTTGTAGTAGAGGGGCTGTTCCTCCCGCAGCCGGCGCCAGATCGGGTACGGGTCCGCATCGATGTCGAAGTCGTACGGGTCGTAGTAGATGCCGGGCTCGGTGGCCGTCATCGGTCTGTCCCCTCTCCCTGCGGGTCGACCCCGAAGGTAGCCGTCCGCGCGGACCACGCCCGTCCGACGTAGAGGCTTCCTACAGTCATGGAGAGCGATGTTACACTCTGACAAGAAGGCTGTTCTCGTGCGGGACGGGAGGGGGTGCGCCGATGCGCATCGGGTTGATGATCGGACCGGAGCGGGGCCGCTACGCCGGCAAGGTCGAGCGGCTGCAGGCCGACGCCCGCTGGGCCGACCAGGCCGGCCTCGCCTCGGTGTGGATCCCCCAGATCCCCGACGAGTTCGACGCCCTGACCGCGGCCACGCTGGTCGGTGCGGAGACGAGCCGCATCGAGATCGGCACCGCGGTGGTGCCGGTGCAGCCGCGCCACCCCATCGCCCTGGCCCAGCAGGCGCTGTCGGTGCAGGCCGTGTGCGGCGGGCGCCTCACGCTCGGCCTCGGGGTGTCACACCACTGGATCATCGGCGAGATGCTCGGGCTGCCCTACGAGCGGCCCGCGGCCACCCTGCGCGCCCACCTCGACGTGCTCGACCAGGCCTTCGCCGGGCCGGGGACCGTGGACGTCGACAACGAGCTGTTCCAGGTGCACAACCCGCTGGACATCACCGACATCACGCCTACGCCCGTCCTGCTGGCCGCGCTGGGCCCGGTGATGCTGCGCCTCGCCGGCGAGCGCAGCGACGGCACCATCCTGTGGCTGGCCGACGAGCGCGCCATCGCCGGCCACATCGCCCCGCGCCTCACCCGTGCGGCCGAGACGGCCGGGCGGCCTGCGCCCCGCATCGTGGCCGGCGTACCGGTGTGCCTGTGCCGGGACGGCGAGGTCGACGCGGCCGTCGCCCGCGCCAACCGGCTGCTGTCGGAGGCCGAGGTATCGCCCAACTACCAGCGGTTGCTCGACCACGGCAACGCGCGCGACGTCGGCGACATCCTCGCCGCCGGCAGCGAGGCCGCCATCGAGAAGCGCCTGCGGGCCTTCGCCGACGCCGGCGCCACCGACGTCTCGGTCCGGGTGGTCCCCCTCGGTGCCGACCGCGACGAGCGGCTGGCCTCGCTGCGGCGCACCCGCGACCTGGTCGCCTCCCTCGCGGCCACGATCTGATCCCAGGAGAGCCCCATGACCCACGCCGTCCTCGACATCCCGGTCTTCGACGCCGACAACCACTTCTACGAGACCAAGGAGGCGCTGACGAAGTTCCTCCCCGACCGGTACAAGGGCGCGATCGACTACGTCGACGTGCGGGGGCGCACCAAGATCGTCGTCCGGGGCCGGATCAGCGAGTACATCCCCAACCCCACCTTCGACGTGGTGGCCCGCCCCGGGGCCCAGGAGGACTACTTCCGCCACGGCAACCCCGAGGGCAAGAGCCGGCGCGACATCTTCGGGGAGCCCATGCGCGCCATCCCGGCCTTCCGCGAGCCGGCGCCGCGGGTCGAGCTGATGGACTCCCAGGGCATCGACCGCTCGCTCATGTTCCCCACCCTGGCCAGCCTGGTCGAGGAGCGGATGCGGGACGACCCCGAGCTGACCCACGCCGCCATCCACGCCCTCAACCAGTGGATGCACGAGACCTGGACCTTCGACTACGAGGGCCGCATCTTCGCCACCCCCGTGATCACGCTGCCCATCGTGGACCGGGCCATCGAGGAGCTGGAGTGGGTGCTGGAGCGGGGGGCGCGCGTCGTGCTGATCCGGCCCGCACCGGTGCCCGGCTACCGGGGGCCGCGCTCGTTCGGCCTGCCCGAGTTCGACCCCTTCTGGGAGCGGGTGGTAAAGGCTGACATCCTCGTGGCCATGCACTCGTCCGACAGCGGCTACGAGCGCTACACCAACGACTGGATGGGCAGCGACAGCGAGATGCTGCCGTTCCAGCCCCAGGCCTTCCGCATGCTGTCGCAGTGGCGCCCGGTCGAGGACGCGGTGGCCGCCCTCATCTGCCACGGCGCCCTGTCCCGCTTCCCCGACCTCAAGGTGGCCGTCATCGAGAACGGGTCGAGCTGGGTCGAGCCGATGCTGCGCAACCTGGCCGACGTCTACAAGAAGATGCCCCAGGACTTCCTCGAGGACCCGGTAACGGTGTTCAAGCGCCAGGTCCACGTGAGCCCGTTCTGGGAGGAGGACCTGGGGGCGCTGGCCGAGCTGATCGGCGAGGACCGGGTCCTGTTCGGCTCCGACTACCCCCACCCCGAGGGCCTGGCCGAGCCGGCGAGCTACGTCGACGAGCTGGCCGGCGTTCCCGAGCCGATCGTCCGCAAGATCATGGGCGGCAACCTGGCCCGGCTGATGAACGTCGAGGACAAGGTGGTCAGATGAAGCCCAACGGGGCGTCGATCCCGGGTCTGCTGGCGACCACCGTGGCCCGACACGGCGATCGCCCCGCGGTGGTCGACGGCGACCGGCGGCTCAGCTACGCCGAGCTGGCCGCGCGGGCGCGGGATTTCGGCGGCGCCCTGGTGGCCTCGGGCATCGGGGCGGGCGACCGCGTGGCCCTGTGGGCGCCCAACAGCAGCAACTGGATCGTCGCCGTGCTCGGCCTGTTCCAGGCGGGCGCCGTGCTCGTCCCCGTGAACACGCGGTTCAAGGGCGTCGAGGCGGCCGACATCCTGGCCCGTAGCCGGGTGCGGGCGCTGGTCACGGTCACCGACTTCCTCGGCACCGACTACCTGGGGCTGCTGGAGGCGGCGGGCGCCAAGCTGCCCGACCTCGCCACCGTGGTGGTGGCCCAGGGCCCCGCGCCAGCGGACACCGAGTCCTGGGACGGCTTCCTGGCGCGGGCGACGGACGCCGGCCGGGCCGAGGCCGAGCGGCGGAGCGGCGACGTCACCGCCCACCACCCCTCGGACATCCTGTTCACCTCGGGCACCACCGGCGTGCCCAAGGGCGTGGTCATGACCCACGGTCGCACGCTGGGCGTGGCCACCGACTGGGTGGCCATGACCGGCCTGGGGCCCGACGACCGCTACCTGATGGTCAACCCGTACTTCCACATGTTCGGCCTCAAGGCGGGGATCCTCGCCAGCGTGGCCGCCGGGGCCACCATGTACCCCGAGCCGGTCTTCGACGCCGACCGCGCCCTGGCCCGCGTGGCGGCCGAGCGGATCACGGTGCTGCCGGGCGCCCCCACGCTGTACCAGTCGCTCCTCGACCATCCCGAGCGCGACCGCCACGACCTGTCCAGCCTGCGGGTGGCGGTGACCGGGGCGGCCGACATCCCCGTGGAGCTGATCCGTCGGGTGGCGTCGGAGCTGCCGTTCTCGCTCATCGTGACCGGCTACGGGCTCACCGAGGCGGGCACGGCCAGCGCCACTTCGCCCGATGACGATCCCGAGACCATCGCCACCACCGTGGGCCGGGCCCGGCCCGGGTTCGAGATCCGCGTCGTGGACGGGGACCGCGACCTGGCCGCGGGGCAGACGGGCGAGATCCTGCTGCGCGGCCCCAGCGTCATGGCCGGCTACCTGGACGACCCGGCGGCCACCGCCGCCACGCTGTCGGCCGACGGCTGGCTGCGCACCGGCGACCTGGGCATGGTCGACGAGCGCGGCTGCCTGCGCATCGTGGGCCGTTCCAAGGACATGTTCATCGTCGGCGGCTTCAACGCCTACCCGGCCGAGATCGAGAACCACCTGCTGCGCCACCCCGACGTGGCCCAGGCCGCGGTGATCGGCATCCCCGACGAGCGGCTGGGCGAGGTGGGCATGGCCTTCGTGGTCACCCGGTCGGGGGCGACCGACGGCGGCGACGAGATCCTGGCCTGGTGCCGGGACCAGATGGCCAACTACAAGGTCCCGCGCGCCATCGAGATCCTCCCCGAGCTGCCGGTGAACGCCACCGGCAAGGTGGTCAAGGACGAGCTGAGGGCCCGCGCGGCACACTGATGCGATGACGCCGCCGCGCCCGGTGATGGGCCGCTGGTTCGAGGACCTGACCCCGGGCACCGTCATCGACCACGCCGTCACCCGCACGATCACCGAAGCCGACAACACGTTGTTCTCGGTGCTCACCATGAACGCCCAGCCCTTGCACCTCGACGAGTCGTTCGCCGAGACCACCGAGTTCGGCACCCGGGTGGTGAACAGCCTCTTCACGCTGTCGCTGCTCATCGGCCTGTCGGTGTTCGAGACGACGCTCGGCACCACGGTGGCCAACCTGGGCTTCGAGGAGATCGCCTTCCCCGCGCCGGTGATCCCCGGCGACTCGATCCACGCCCAGACCGAGGTGGTGTCGGCCCGGCCGTCGTCATCCCGCCCCGGCCAGGGCATCGTCGTCTTCGAGCACCGCGCCTACAACCAGCGCGACGAGCTGGTGGCCCGCTGCCGCCGCTCGGCGCTGATGCTCGGCCGCCCGGCATGAGTGCCCGCTGGCGCAGCCTGCTGTTCGTGCCGGGCAACCGGCCGGAGCTGGTGGCCAAGGCGCCCCGCAGCCGGCCGGACGCGGTGGTGCTCGACCTGGAGGACGCGGTGCCGCCCGCGGCCAAGCCCGAGGCCCGCGCCCAGGTACGGGAGGCCGCGGCCGGGCTCGCGGGGAAGGTGCCGCTGTGCGTGCGGGTCAACCCGCCCGGCACGCCGTGGTTCGAGGACGACGTGGCCGCCCTGCCCGGCGGGCTCACCGCGGTGGTGATCCCCAAGCTGGAATCCGCCACGCAGGTGGCAGCCCTGGCGGGCGCGCTCGGCGACCGTCCGGTGCTGGCGGGCCTGGAGACCGTGCGCGGCGTGGCCGACGCCCGCGAGGTGCTGCGCTCCCCCGTCGTCGCCTGCTACTTCGGCGCCGAGGACTACGTGGCCGATCTCGGCGGCGTGCGAACGTCCGGGAACGCCGAGGTGGCATGGGCCCGGGCCTACGTGGCCGTCGCCGCCCGCCTGGCCGGCGTCGCCGCCCTCGACATGGTCACCATCGACTTCGGCGACCGCGACCGCTTCACCGCCGAAGCCGGCGAGGCCCGCACCCTGGGGTACGCGGGCAAGCTGTGCATCCACCCGGCCCAGGTCCCTCTGGCCGCCGAGGCGTTCCGCCCCACCGAGGACGAGGTGGACACCGCGCGCCGCCTGCTGGCCGCGTTCGAGGCCGCCGGGGGCGACACCATCGCCTTCGAAGGCCAGATGGTGGACGAGGTCGTCGCCGCCCGCGCCCGCGCCGTCCTAACGTCGGCCGAGGAGGGTTGACGCGGGCGCGAACAGTGCACGCGATCTGTGTTGACGTCGATCTCATTTCCGGAGAACAATGTTTCCGTGTCCAACCTGATGCACAGGGGGCTGGAACGGGCCGCGGACACCATCGGTGACCGGGACGCCGTGCGGGCCGGCGACGAGAGCTGGACCTTCCGCGAGCTCGACGGCATGGCCAACGCCTACGCTCGCCACCTGACCAGGCAGGACGTGCGGGCGGGCGACCGGGTGGCGGTCATGACCTCCAACCGGGTCGAGTTCGTGGCCGCGGTCCACGCCATCAGCAAGCTCGGGGCCGCCGCAGTGCTGCTCAGCCCGGCGTGGAAGGCCGTCGAGGTCGACCACGCCCTCGGCCTGACCGGGCCTCGCCACGCGGTGGCCGACGGCCCCGCCGTGCCGCTGCTCGCCGAGCACCTGGGCGACAACGCCCTCACCGACCTGGACGACCCCATCACCGCCCTGAAGCTGACCCGCTACAGCACGTCCCGTCCCGCCCCCGCCGGAGGGCGGGAGGGCGACGACGTGGTCCTGGTGTTCAGCTCGGGCACCACCGGGATGCCCAAGGCGGTGCGCCACACCCATCGCTCCATCGGCCGCGCCACCGCCCACTGGTGCGCAGCGCTGGGCCTGGGCCCCGACGACCGCTTCCAGGTGGCGACGCCGCCGTCGCACATCCTCGGCCTGCTCAACCTGCTGGCCGCGGCCGAGGCCGGGGCCACCGTCCGCCTCCACCGCCGCTTCGACCTGGACGAGGTGCTGGACCGGATCGCACGGGAGCGCATGACGCTGGAGATGGCGGTCGCCCCCATCGCCCTGGCCATGGCCAACCATCCCCGCCTCGAGGACTACGACCTCTCGTCCCTGCGCTACGTCATGTGGGGCGCCACGCCGGTGACCGAGAGCGTGGCCCGCACCGTCAGCGAGCGCACCGGCGTGCGGTGGCTGGCCGCCTACGGCGCCAGCGAGCTGCCCGTGCTCGCCGCCAACCCGGTGGACGACCCGGCGGCCTGGCGCCTCGACTCCGCCGGCCTGCCGCCCGCGGGCGTGGAGCTCCGGGTGGCCGACCTCGACCGCGGCGAGGCGCTCGCCCCCGGCGGGGTGGGCGAGATCCAGGCCCGCAGCCCGTCGGTCATGGCCGGCTACCTGCCGGACGAGGCCAATGCGGACGCGTTCGTGGACGGCTGGTACCGCACCGGCGACGTCGGCTGGCTCGAGCCCGACGGCTGGGTCCACCTCACCGACCGCTCCAAGGAGATGATCAAGGTCAACGGCTTCCAGGTCGCCCCGGCCGAGGTCGAGGCCGTGTTGCACGGGCATCCGGCCGTCGTCGACTGCGCCGTGTTCGGCGTGCCCGACGAGCGGGCGGGCGAGCTCCCGGTCGCGGCCGTACAGCTCTACCCCGACCGGCCGGTGGCCGACGGCGAGCTCGAAGCGCTGGTGGCCGGCTCGCTGGCCACCTACAAGCACTTGCACAAGATTGTGCGAGTGGACGCGATCCCCCGGCTCCCCTCGGGCAAGGTGCTGCGCCGCACCTTGCGCGACCAGTGGGGGGCGGGCTGATGGACGTCCGGCTCTCACCCGAGCAGGTCGCCCTGCGCGACTCGGCGGCCCAGGCCGTCGATCGACTCGGGCCGCACGCCGTCCGGGAGCTGGACGACCCCGAGCGGGCCGGCAAGCTCGACGCGGCCGTCGCCGCCTCCGGCTGGCGCGAGCTGCGCGCTACGACCGACGACGGCGACCCCTGGGCCTCGGGGGTCGAGGTGGCGCTGGTGGCCGAGGAGCTCGGCCGCGGCCTCGCCGACACCCCCTTCCTAGGCCCCACGCTGGCGGCCGAGCTGCGGCGGCTGGTGGGCGCACGCCCGGCCGGGGACCACGAGACCGCGGCCCTGGCGCCCGACCTGACCGCGCTGGCGATCGGCACGGCCGAGGGCGCGGTGGCAGTGGACACCCAGGGCGCGACGGCGGCGCTGCTGGCCGTGCCCACCCCGGCCGGCGACCACGCGGTGGCTCGGGTGCTGCTGCCCGAGGGTGCGTCCCGCGTCGACCTGACCCGGCCGGTGGCCGGGTTGGGCCCGGCGACGGCGCTCAACCCGCTCCCCGACGCCGCCCGCTCGCTGAGCGAGGACGACCTGGCCCGCTGGACCGCCCTGGGCCTGGCGATCACGTCCGCCGACCTGGTCGGGACCATGCGCGGTGCGGTCCAGCTGGCCTCCGGCTACGCGAAGGAACGCCGGCAGTACGGCCGGCCCATCGGCTCCTTCCAGGCCGTCCAGCACCTGCTGGCCGACGCGTTCGTGGCCACCGAAGGATCCCACAGCGCCACGCTGCACGCCGCCTGGGCGGTCGATGCCCTCCCGCCGGCGGAAGCGCTAGCGGCGGCGGCGGTGGCCAAGGCCTACTGCGCCCGGGCCGCCCGCACCGTGTGCGAGACCGCCATCCAGGTCCACGGTGGCATCGGCAACACCTGGGAATGCCTCGCCCACGTCTACCTGCGGCGGGCCCTGCTGGCCACGGACATCCTGGGCGGCACTGGGCCCAACCTGGCCCGGGTCCTGGACCATCACGGCATCGGAGGCGGCCGTGGACTTCGGTGACTCGCGCGAGGAGGCGGCGTTCCGGGCGCGGCTGCGCGAGTGGCTGCGGACCCACAATCCCGGCCTGCCCGCCTCGTCCACCTCCGACGACTACTGGGCCGGCCAGGCCGCCTGGCACCAGGCGCTCTACGACGCCGGCTTCTTCGGGCTGTCGTGGCCCCGCGACATCGGCGGCCAAGCGCTGCCCAGCGTGTACGACGTGATCGTGGACGAGCAGCTGGCGGCGGCAGGCGCCCCGCCCCGGCCCAGCCTGGGGTACCTGGTGCAAGGGATCCTGGCCCACGGCAACGAGGACGTGCGCAGCCGCTTCCTGCCGGGGATCGTCAACGGCCGGGACCGGTGGTGCCAAGGGTTCAGCGAGCCCGACGCCGGCTCCGACCTGGCCTCCCTGCGCACCCGCGCCGAGCGGGACGGCGACGACTACGTGATCACCGGCCACAAGGTGTGGACCAGCTACTCCGACGTGGCCGACTGGTGCCTGCTGCTGGCCCGCACCGACCCCGATGTGCCGGTCGCTACAGATTCCGCCCCCGGTTCGTCGTCTGCTCAGGCAGGGCGAAATCTGCAGCGAAAGCACAAAGGCCTGTCCGCGTTCCGCATCTCCATGCGCCAGCCCGGCATCCAGCAGCGCCCGCTGAAGATGATCAACGGCATCACCTCCGAGTTCGGGGAGGTGCTGTTCGACGGGGCCCGGGTCCCGGCGGCGGACATGATCGGCGCCCCCGGCGAGGGCTGGCGGCTGGCCATGACCGTGGTGAGCCACGAGCGCGAGCCGGGGGAGCTGGGCTACGTGGCCCGCTACAAGAAGCTGGTGAAGGAGCTGACCGCCATGGTGCGCGACCATCCCGAGCGCTACGGGCCCGAGCAGGTCCGCGACCTGGGCTGGGCGCTGGTCGAGGCGGAGATGCTGCGGCTGCACGTGTGCCGGCGCCTGTCCGACCGCCTCGACGGCATCACCCATGGGCCGGAGGGCTCGGTCGACAAGCTGCTCATGACCCAGGTCGAGCAGGCCGTCGGGCACGCCGCCCTCAGCGTCGGGGGCGCGGCCCACGGCGACGGCGACGACACGTGGCTGAAGGTGTACCTGTACAGCCGGGCGCAGAGCGTGATGGGCGGCACCTCCCAGATCCAGCGCAACCTGGTGGCCGGCCGGATCCTGGGGTTGCCCACATGACCTACGACCTGCCCGACGTGCTGCAGGTGGAGGCGGACGGGCCGGTGCGCATCGTCCGGCTCAACCGTCCCGACCAGCTCAACGCCACCAACCACGAGCTCCACTCGGGGCTCGCTGCGCTGTTCCCCCAGCTCGACGCCGACGGTGACGCCCGGGTGGCGGTGCTCACCGGCAACGGGCGCGCGTTCTCCGCCGGCGGCGACTTCGACTACATCGACGAGTTGGCGGGCGACGCCGCCCTGCGGCGCGAGAGCCTCACCCACGGCCGCCAGATCGTGACCGGCATGGTGGCGTGCCGGGTGCCGATCGTGGCCGCGGTCAACGGGCCCGCGGTCGGGCTGGGCTGCAGCCTGGTGGCACTGTCCGACATCGTCTACATGGCCGAGAGCGCCCACCTCGCCGATCCCCACGTGCTGGTCGGCCTGGTGGCGGCGGACGGCGGGCCGGTGACCTGGCCCCTGCTCACCAGCCTGCAGCTGGCCAAGGAGTACGCGCTGACCGGCGAGCGCATCCCCGCCGCCCGCGCGGCCGAGATCGGGCTGGTCAACCACGTGTGCCCGGACGACGAGGTGCTGCCCCAGGCGCTGGACTGCGCCCGGCGCATCGCCAAGCTGCCCCCGCGGGCCGCCGAGGACACCAAGCGCATCCTCAACATGCACCTGGAGCGGGCCGTGCTGGCCACGCTCGACTTCGCCTTGACGGCCGAGGACCGGTCGTTCACCTCCCCCGAGCTGCGGGCCAACATCGACCGCCTGCGGAAAGGACGCCAGTAGTGGACTTCGAGCTCGACGGCGACCAGCTCGAGCTGCAGCGCGTCGTCCGTGACGTCGTCGAGCGCGAGTGCCCCCCGGCGCTGGTGCGGGCCGTCGTCGACGGGAGCGACGACGCGCGGGGGCTGTGGAAGACGCTCGTGGAGCTCGACTGGCCCAGCCTGACCGTGCCCGTCGACGACGGGGGAATGGGGCTTTCGGCCGTCGAGCTGGCGCTCACGCTGGAGGAGCTGGGCCGCGGTGCCGACCCCACGCCCTTCATGGCCACCACGAGCCAGTACGTGCCGCTCGTGCGCGAGGCCGCCGGGACCGACCGGCGCTGGCGACTGCTGGGGGCCGTCTGCGCCGGCGGGACCGGCGCCGCTGCCTTCGCCGCCGAGTCGGTGCGGGCCCGGCG
>JBKPRV010000021.1:0-8087 GCA_046734715.1 Actinomycetota bacterium
AAGCCGGTCGGCTTCACCGAGGACGAGTTCCACTACGCCTTCACCAACACGCTGACGGCCGAGGAGTCCAAGGTGGTGTGGGACCGCTACGCCATCCCCGCCCCCGGGCGCTGGGTGTGGGACTACGGCGTGATCGCCAACCTCAAGCCGGGCCACCAGGACACCTGGGTCGACTACTCGGCCGACCGCGCCCCGCTGCTGTTCATCGCCGGCGAGAAGGACCACATCATGCCCCCGTCGGTCAACAAGTCGAACGCCAAGCACTACCACCGGTCGCCGGCGCTCACCGACTACCACGAGTTCGCCGGCCGCGACCACTGGACCTGCGCCGCCCCCGGCTGGGAGGCCGTCGCCGACTACGCCCTCGACTGGGCCCTCGCCCACACGGACGCCAAGACGTCCGTGGAGTAGCTCACAGGCCCTCGAACGCGGCGGCGTACCGGAACTGCCCCCGCAGCCCCGGGTCGTACGCCGCCAACGGCCGGGCCTGGAAGTCGTCGCCCCAGGCCGGCTCGGGCGCGACGATCCCCAGCGTGCTCGCCGGGACGAACCCGAACCGCCCGTAGTAGCGCGGGCTCCCGAGCAGCACGACCAGCGGCTCGCCGAGCGCATCGGCGGCGCCGATCACGCTGTGCACGAGGGCCCGCCCGACCCCGCGCCGCTGCTGCTCGGGCCGGACCCCGAGCGGGCCCAGCCCGAGCGCGGGCGCTCCGTCGACCGAGGCCCGCGAGCACACCACGTGACCGACCATGGCTCCGTCGAGCTCGGCGACGAGCGACAGCCTGGGCAACCACCCCTCGCCCGCCCGCAGGTCGTCGACCAGCTTGACCTCGACCACTGCCTCCTCGGGGTCCGGGCGGGTGAACGCGGCGCCGACGACGGCGGCTATCGCCGCTTCGTCGCCTGGGCGCTCGGGGCGGATGAGCAGCGGCATGCTCCCCATCATGGTGCCTCGGGTCAGCGCTCCCGCGAGGGCGACTCGGACCAAGAGCCGCGACGCCGGGCTGCGAACCGGGCGGGACGTCCGGGGAAGAACTGGTCGGAACCCGATCCCCCGACCTACAGGAGCGCGCCGTGAGGACCGAACCACAGGACCAGATCACCAAGTTCTGGAGCATGGTGGCTCCCGGCTACGAGGACCGCGGCAGCAACGTCGCCGAGTACGGGACCGACGAGTACCGGCTGTGGCTCCACGCAGTCGGGGCCGTGCTGCCGGACCAGCCCTCCGACGTGCTCGACCTGGCCACCGGCACCGGGTTCCTCGCCCTCATCGCCGCCGAGCTGGGCCACCGTGTCACCGGCATGGACCTGTCGACGGAGATGCTGTCGCTCGCCGAGCGGACCGCCCGCGAGCGGGGCCTCGCGGTGCGCTTCGCGCCCGGCGACGCCGTCGCTCCTGACGTCGCCCCCGAGAGCGTGGACGTCGTGACCAACCGCCACCTGCTCTGGACCTTGCGGGAGCCGGAGAAAGCCATGGCCAACTGGCTGCGCATGCTGCGGCCCGACGGCCTGGTGCTGTCGGTCGACGGCTTCTGGTTCGCCCACGAGGGGGAGAAGGACCCCGACAGCCCGAACGTGTTCGACCAGCACTACTCGCCCGCGACCCGCGCCGCGCTGCCGTTCATGGGCCTCGCCGACACCGGGCCCATCGTCGAGACGTTCGAACGCGCCGGCTACACCGACGTGCAGGCCGAGTACCTGCCAGCGCTCACCAACGTCCAGGCCGGCGCCACCCCGTACTTCATCGTTGCCCGCCCGTAGCCCTCGTCCCTCAGCGGCGAGATCGTCCTCGCGGTCGGTAGCGTGCCGGGGGCGAGCGGATGGCGTGATCGAGGAGGCGTACGTCGGTGACGAGGCTCGGCTATCAGATCCCCAATTTCACCTACCCGGGCGTCGGTCCGGACGGACTGTTCGAAGCGGTGGCACGCCAGGCCGAGGCCGCGGAGCGCGGCGGGTTCGACACCGTGCTGGTGATGGACCACTTCTACCAGCTGCCCGCGCTCGGCCCGCCCGAGAACTACATGGTCGAGTGCTACACCATGCTCGCCGCGCTGTCGCAGCGCACCTCCACGGTCCGGCTGGGCGCGCTCGTGACCGGCAACACGTACCGCAACCCGGCCCTGCTGGCGAAGATCGTGACCGCGCTCGACATCGTGTCGTCCGGCCGGGCCCAGCTCGGCATCGGCGCCGGGTGGTTCGGCGTCGAGCACGACGCTCTCGGGTTCGAGTTCGGCACGTTCACCGATCGCTTCGAGAAGCTCGAGGAGGCGCTGCAGATCATCCTGCCGATGCTGCGCGACGAGCGCCCGACGCTCGACGGGAAGCACTACACGGTCTCCGGCGCCGTCAACCAGCCGCCGCCGGTCGGCCGCATCCCGGTGATGATCGGTGGCTCGGGGGAGCGCAAGACCCTGAGGCTCGTCGCCCAGTACGCCGACGAGTCCAACCTCACCTGCCCACCGGACGAGATCCCCCGCAAGCTGGACGCCCTGGCCGCCCACTGCGAGCGGCTCGGCCGCGACCGCCGCGAGAGCACCGTGAGCGCCCAGCGGAGCACGTGCATCGCGGCGACGCACGACCAGGCCGAGGCCGCGCTGTCCCGCTACATCGGCGAGCGCGGCATGGACTTCGGCGATCCGGCGGTCCGCCAGATGGTCGAGGCACTGGTCGTCATGGGCGATCCCGACGAGGTCGGCGAGCAGCTGTCCTCCGTGCTCGCGCTCGGCGTCGACGGGCTCACCTGCAACCTGGCGGCCAACGGCCACGATCCCGAGAACGTCGAGCTGCTCGGCGAGACGCTCACCAAGCTGATGCAGGCCTAGGCCAGGATCCCCATGCCGGGCAGGCCCACGGGAAGGTGCCCATGAGCGATCGAGAGCGGGTGAGGGTGGAGCGCGACGGCGACGTCGCCCTGGTCGTGCTGCAGCGGCCCGAGGCCCGCAACGCCATGAACAAGGCGATGGCCACCGCCACCTGCGACGCCATCGCCGCCTGCCAGGACGCCGCCTGCATGGTGCTGACCGGTGAGGATCCCGCCTTCTGCGCCGGGCTCGACCTGCGCGACCTCGGCGTCGGCACCCTGGCTGAGCTACCCGGCTTCATCGCCGCCGCTGCCTCGTCGCAGGTGCCGATCATCGCCGCCGTCAACGGCCCCGCCGTAACCGGCGGGTTCGAGCTCGCGCTGGCCTGCGACTTCATCGTCGCCTCCGAGCGGGCGGCCTTCGCCGACACCCACCTGCGGGTCGGCGTCTACCCCGGCCCCGTGCTCGTGGACCTGCCTCGGCGGGTCGGCGAGGCCTGGGCCCGCGAGATGTCGCTCACCGGCGACTTCGTCGACGCCGCCACCGCCCTGCGCATCGGCATCGCCAACCACGTCGTGGCCCACGAGGATCTGATCCCGCTCGCGCTGCGCAAGGCGCACGCCATCGCCGAGCAGCCCCGCGCCATGGTCGCCACCATGCGCCAGGACTGGGAGGCGACGGTCGGCACCCCCCGGCGAGAGGCCCGGCGCATCCACGCCGAGCACGGGGTGGCCGCGTCCGCCTCCACGATGCCGACCGGAGCGTCGATCGCGTCGCACCGCGAGGAGGTCATCGCCCGCGCGAAGGCGTCCCGCGGCGGGCGATGAGCCCGGCCGTCTCGGCAGAGGCGGGAGCCGCGAGGAGCCCGGAGACCGCGTCGACGGCGGTGCTGCCGTAGAGCGCGAACGGCAGGTGCGTGCCGCCCCGGTTCACGGCTCGTCCCGCTCGGCGGCGAGGTGCACGCACAGGTCCTGGGCCTGCGCACACGGGGCCGGCGTCACCCGGGCCCCATCACGCCCACCTGACCGCTCCGGCCGGTGTGGTAGCACACACCGCCGTGGCCACGTACGGACGGTTCGACGACGCTGCGCGCGAGTACGTCATCTCCCGCCCTGACACGCCGCTGCCGTGGATCAACTACCTGGGCAGCGAGGAGTACTTCGGGATCATCTCGAACACGGCGGGCGGCTACTCGTTCTACCGGGACGCAAGGCTCCGGCGCCTGACCCGCTACCGGTACAACAATGTCCCCACCGACGTGGGCGGGCGCTACCTCTATGTGCGCGACGACGAGAGCGGCGAGTTCTGGTCGCCCTCGTGGCAGCCCGTGCGCGCCGAGCTCGAGGACTACCGATGCCGGCACGGGCTCGGCTACACGGTGATCGGCGGCCGCCGGGAGGGGATCGACGCCGAGACCCTCTATGCGGTCCCGCTCGGTGAGACGCTCGAGGTCTGGCGCACCCGGCTCACGAATCACCGTCCCGGCATCGCCCGGCTCTCGCTGTTCAGCGCCGTCGAGTTCTGCCTGTGGGACGCATTGGACGACGCCAGCAACTTCCAGCGCAACCTGTCCACCGGCGAGGTCGAGGTGACCGACGGAGTCGTCTACCACACCACCGAGTACCGCGAGCGCCGCAACCACTTCGCCTACTTCGCCTGCTCGGCGCCCCTCGCGGGCTTCGACACGCAGCGCGACGCGTTCCTCGGCCCCTACCGGGGATGGGACCGCCCCCTCGCCGTCGAGGCCGGGCGGTCGACCGACTCGATCGCCCATGGCTGGGCGCCCTGCGGCTCGCACCACGTCACGCTTACGCTGGACCCCGGCGAATCGCACGACGTGGTCTTCGTGCTCGGCTACGCCGAGAACCCCAAGGATGCGAAGTTCGACCCGCCGGGATCGCGGACCGTGGACAAGCGTCGCGTGAAGCCGATGCTCGACCGCTACCTCCAGCCCGGCGAGGTCGACGCCGCGGTCGAGCGTCTGCGGGACCACTGGCGCCACCTGCTCGACACGCTCCGGGTGACGACGCCGTCGGAGCACGTCGACCGCATGGTCAACGTCTGGAACCCCTACCAGTGCATGGTCACGTTCAACCTGTCCCGCTCGGCCTCCTCGTTCGAGTCGGGCATCGGCCGTGGCATGGGGTTCCGTGACTCGAACCAGGACCTGCTCGGGTTCGTCCACATGGTCCCCGGGCGGGCCCGTGAGCGCATCCTGGACATCGCCGCCACCCAGCTCCCGACGGGCGGGGCGTCCCACCAGTACCAGCCCCTCACCAAGACCGGCAACGACGCGGCCGGCTCGGGGTTCAACGATGACCCGCTGTGGCTGGTCCTGGCCGTCACCGCCTACGTCAAGGAGACGGGCGACCGGGGCATCCTCGACGAGCCGGTCCCGTACCACAACGAGCCCGGGTCGGAGACACCGCTCTACGAGCACCTCGATCGCGCGCTCGGCTACACGCTCGACCGCTTGGGCCCTCACGGGCTGCCGCTCATCGGGCGGGCCGACTGGAACGACTGCCTGAACCTCAACTGCTTCTCCGAGACCCCCGGCGAGTCGTTCCAGACCACCGAGAACCGGACCGGGGGCGTCGCCGAGTCCGTGTTCATCGGCGGCCTCTTCACGCTGGCGGCCGGCGAGGCGGCCGAGCTGGCCACGCACCTCGGGCATCCCGACGACGCGTCGCGGTGGCGGGCCGCGGCCCGGGCCATGGACGAGGCGGTGCGCGCTCACGGCTGGGACGGGGCGTGGTTCCGCCGGGCGTACGACTACGACGGCAACCCCGTCGGCTCCGCCACCAACGAGGAGGGGCGGATCTACATCGAGCCCCAGGGGATGTGCGTCCTCGCCGGCATCGGCCTCGACGACGGCACCGCGGCCACCGCACTCGACTCCGTGGCCACGCAGCTGGCCACCGACCACGGCATCATGCTCCTCCAGCCCGCCTACACCCGCTACCACCTCGAGCTGGGCGAGATCAGCTCGTACCCGCCCGGCTACAAGGAGAACGCCGGCGTCTTCTGCCACACCAACCCGTGGATCGTGATCGCCGAGACGCTGGCCGGGCGAGGCGACCGCGCCCTCGACTACCACCTCCGGACCAACCCGTCCGCCCGGGAGGGCATCAGCGACGTGCACCGGTGCGAGCCCTACGTCTACGCGCAGATGATCGCAGGGCGGGACGCGCCCACCCACGGGGAGGCCAAGAACTCGTGGCTCACCGGCGCCGCCGCCTGGAACATGGTGGCCGTCACGCACTGGATCCTCGGCATCCGGCCCGACCACGACGGCCTGCGGATCGACCCCTGCCTGCCCGCCGAGTGGTCAGCGTTCACCGCCACGCGGCGGTTCCGGGGCGCGACCTACGACATCACCGTGAGCAAGCGCCCCGGGGAACGAGGCCGCGTCTCCCACCTCGTGGTCGACGGTCGCCGCGTCGAGGGCACCCTCGTCCCGCCCGGCCCCCCGGGCGCCACCGTCACGGTCGTGGCCGAGGTCGAGATCTCGGGCTGATCGCCGGTCCTTGGCGACCAATGGCCCTGTCCGAGAGCGGACCGCCCGGCCGATGCTCGCCCTGAGAAGGAGCGTCGAGACCAGGGAATCGCCATGCAACCGGTTCGGCGAACGCAATGGCACCCGTCGTGAGAGGGCTTGCGCTGGTGGCGGCCACGGCCGTGCTCGGCGGGTGCGGTGCCCAGGCGGTCCCGTCGACCCGTCTGATAGCCGGCTGATCCCGGGGTCAGGCCTCGGAGTGGGTGACCGGCTCCTCGCCCATCCATTCCCGCAGGGTGTTCTTGAGCTTGATCTGCTGGATGAAGATGTCGTGCTCGGGGTCGAGCTCCGGGTCCGCCGTCATCGGCGCCTTGAAGTAGAAGCTGAGCCACTCCTGCACGCCCGTCTCGCCCGCCCGGGCGGCCAGGTCGAAGAACAGGGCGAGGTCGAGCACGAGCGGCGCGGCGAGGATCGAGTCGCGGCACAGGAAGTTGACCTTGATCTGCATCGGGTAGCCCATCCACCCGAAGATGTCGATGTTGTCCCAGCCTTCCTTGTTGTCACCGCGGGGCGGGTAGTAGTTGATCCGCACCACGTGGTCGATGTTCCCGTAGAGCTCGGGGTAGGCCTCGGGCTGGAGGATGGTGTCGATCACGCCCAGCTTCGACACCTCCTTCGACCTGAAGTTCTCGGGGTCGTCGAGCACCTCGCCGTCGCGGTTGCCGAGGATGTTGGTGGAGTACCAGCCCCGCAGGCCGATCATCCGGGCCTTGAGGCCGGGGGCGAGGATCGTCTTCATCAGGGTCTGGCCCGTCTTGAAGTCCTTGCCGCCGATGGGCACGCCCTCCCGCTGGGCGAGGGCGAGCATGCACGGCAGGTCGCAGCTCAGGTTGGGGGCGCCGTTGGCGAACGGCACGCCCGACATGATGGCGGCGTAGGCGTAGATCTGGCTCGGCGCGATCATCTCGTCGCTGTCGCGGAGGCCCTGCTCGAACGCCTCGATGGAGGCGTGCACGGCGGTGACGTCCCGGTACGCCTCGGTCGACGCGCACCACACCATCACGAGCCGGTCGCACTCGTTCTCCGTGCGGAACTGCTCGATGTCGGCGATCAGCTGCTCGGCCAGCTCCATCTTGCTGGGGCCGGTCTTGACCCGAGTGCCCTTGAGCCGGCTCACCCAGCTCTGGTCGAACACTGCGTCCATGGCGACGATGCCCTCGAGCTCGCCCGAGATGGCGGCCAGGTCACGGTCCTCGAGCACACCGGCGGTGCGGGCCGCCTCGAGGGCGTTGGCCGAGATCGGGTCCCAGGCCCCGAAGACGATGTCGTCGAGCGAGGCGAGGGGGACGAAATCCTTGATCAGCGGGTTGCGGCCGTCCTCCCGGCTGCCGAGGCGGATGTGCGCCATCTGCGACACCGACCCGATGGGCGCGTCACCGCTGGACCGGGCGGCGAGCACGCCGGCCATGAAGGTGGAGGCCACCGCGCCGAGGCCGGGGGTGAGGACGCCGAGGCGGCCGGTGGCGGGGGCGATCGTGCGGGGGCTGGGCATAGCTAAAGCCTAAACAGCTCTGATCGTCTGTCGAGATCTGTTCAGAGATACTGAACTATTCTCGCCCACCGTGCCGACTCCCCGGACGTCCGTCGACATCGCGGTGCCGAACCTCACCGTGCAGCAGCTCGAGTACCTGGTCGCCGTGGCGGATGCGCCGACGTGGGCCGTGGCCGCCGCCGCGGTGGGCGTGACGCCGAGCGCGCTGAGCCAGGGCCTGGCCGAGCTCGAGCGCCGG
>JBKPRV010000022.1:0-9660 GCA_046734715.1 Actinomycetota bacterium
GAGCGTCTCGCTCTCGTGCGCGGCGTAGCCCTTCACGGTCTCCACCAGGTTGGGGATGAGGTCGTAGCGCCGCTTGAGCTGGACGTCGATCTGGGCCCAGGCGTTCTCGATGCGGTTCCGCAGCGAGACCAGCCCGTTGTAGGTGACCATCGCGTAGAGCGCGATCAGGACCAGCAGCACCACTATGACGATGAGGAGGATCATCACGACTGCTCATCCTACGGACTCGCGCCTGGTCCCGGGACATCGCCGCCCATGATCCGCCCAGGAGGCGTCAGGCGAGGCGCTCGTAGCGCTCGGCGTAGGCCTCGCCGAGATGGTGCATGGAGAACTCCTGGGCCCGCAGCTCCGCCGCAGCCAACAGCCCCGCGCGCAACTGCTGGTCGGCCAGGGCGCGGGTGAGCGTCCGGCCCAGGGCCTCGACGTCGCCGGGCGGCGTGAGCAGGGCATCCACCCCGTCAGAGGCCACGTTGGAATAGCCGTCGAGCGCCGAGGCCACGACCACGGCCCCGGCCGCCATGGCCTCCAGCAACACGACGCCGAACGACTCGCCGTGCAGCGACGGGGCGCAGAACACGTCCGCGCCGCGCATGCGGGCCGCCACCTCCTCGTCGGTGAGCCGGCCCAGCCACTCGATGCGGGGGTCGCCCCCGTGGCGGGCCCTGAGCGCCTCGGTCTGGGGGCCGGTGCCGCCCACCCACAGGATGACGTCGGTGGGGAGCAGCCGCAGGGCGTCGAGCAGCACGGAGAGGCCCTTGCGCTGCTCGTGCCGGCCGATGAAGAAGATCGTGGGGCCGGTGGTGGGATGTGGCACGGCCTTGGCGAAGCGCTCGACCTCGATGCCGTTGAACAGCAGCTCGTAGGACCCGCCCACCGCCCGGCGGGCCGTGGTCAGCGCGTCCTTCGACACCGCGCACCGGATGTCCAGCCGCTTGGCCAGCCAGCGCACCCCGGGCTTGGCCGCGGTGTAGGCGGCGCTGTCGCCCGCCCGGTGGAACGTGCCCACGATGGGGGCGTTTCGGAACAGCAGCGAGGTCATGGTCGGCCCCGGAGCCAGGGGCTCGTGCAGGTGCAGCACGTCGAAGGCCTCGTCCCGCAGCGCCCGGATGGTGCGGAGCTGGGCCGCGGGATCGGGCGCCAGCGGCGCGAACGAGCCGTTGGATGCGGTGGGCACGCTCTTGCCCAGGGGCGTCACGCCCGCGTCGGGCGGCGGGCCGTCGCACGGGGCGAGCACCCGGGCGTCGAAGCCCAGCAGGCGCAGCACTCGCGCCAGGCCCAGCACCTGGGCCTGGACCCCCCCGGGAACGGTGAGGCTGTAAGGGCAGACCAGCCCGACGCGCACGGGGCCGAGGGTACCCCACCGCCCCAAGGGCTAGAGCCGGACCGGGGCCTCGGCGTAGTCGCTGGGCCAGTTGGGTTGGAGGAGGTGCCACTGGTCGGGAGCGCGGCTGATCAGCTCCTCCAGTCGGCAGGCCACGTCCTGGGTGATGCGGGCCACGTCCTCGCGGAAGGTGCCCCGCCGGTCGGTCGGCACCGGCGGCAGAACGAAGCCGTGGTGGCCCCGGCCCCGGTCGTACACGGCCGCGGGCAGGATCGGGGCGCCGGTGCGCAGGGCCAGCACCGCCGGCCCGGAGGGCAGCGTGGTCTTCTCCCCGAAGAACGTGACCTCGACGCCGCTGCGGCCGATGTCGCGGTCGCACAACAGGGCCACCGCCTGGCCGGCCTTCACCGCGCCCACGATGGCCTTGCCCGCCTCGGGGCCCAGCGGGACGACGGTGAGCCCGAAGGTCTCCCGCAACTCCACGAACCAGTCGAACAGGGCGGGCGGCTCGATGCGCTCGACCACCGCGGTGGCCGGCACCTGGTGCACCCGGGTCAGCCAGAACGCGGCCCACTCCCAGCTGCCCAGGTGCGGCAGGGCCAGGAGCGGCCCCGTCCCGCTGCGAACCGCCCGCCCCAGGTGGTCGAGGCCCTCGAAGGTGAAGCGGTCGTCCAGCTCCTCGGCGCTGACCGACGGCAGCCGGAACGATTCCGCGTAGTAGCGGGCGTACGACCGGTACACCCCGCGGACCCGCCGCCGCAGCGCGGCGCCTTCCAGGCCGGGAGTGACCCGACGCTGGTGGCGCTCGACCATGGCCCGGCGGTCACTGGAGCGGAGGGCGATGGCCGCGCCGATCCCGGAAGCGAGCAGGTCCACCACCGGGCCGGGCAGCGCCTGCGCGATCGCCGACGCGCTGCGGTAGGCCGGGGTGACCAGGTCCACGGGGTGCGGAAAGGAGGTCGCGGCTAGCGCCGGCGCCGGTTGACGAGCGATCGGCGCCGCCAGGTGCGGCGGGTGGAGCGCGCCACGCGCCGGGACCGCCAGCGGGCCGCCAGGGGCTGCACCTGCGGGGCGGAGGCCTGGCGCCACACGGTGACGAAGCGCTGGCCCGCGGTGAACAGGGTGAGCACCAGCATGACCCACAGCACGGGCACCAGCAGCGACTCGAACAGCAGGCCGAAGGCCAGGAAGGCCAGGCGCTCGGCCCGCTCCATCAGCCCGCCGCGGGCGTCGAAGCCGAGGGCTTCCGCTTTGGCCCGCTCGTAGGAGATGAGCATCGACGCGGCCAGCACGGCGAGGGGCAGCACCGACACGCGCCCCGGCTGGGTGGAGGCCAGGTACCACGCCACGCCGCCCAGCAGGAGCGCGTCGCTGACCCGGTCGACGACCGAGTCGAAGAACGCGCCTCGCGGCGAGGCGGTGCCCGAGGCCTTGGCCACGGCGCCGTCCAGGACATCGGGCAGCGCGGTGAGGACGAGCAGCAGCAGGCCGGCCCGCAGCCAGCCGTTGGCGATGGTCACGGCCGCGGCCACGGCCATGACGAGGCCGGTCACGGTGAGGTGGTCGGCCGTGATGCCGGTGCGCCGAATCTGCGCACCGAGGGGACGCATGCCCTTCTCGAAGGAGCTGCGCCACCGTCCGTCGAACATTGGTTGTCACTCCCGGTGTGTCAGCTGGCCTGCGTGGCCGGCATACCGTTCCAACGGCCGGTCGTCCCCGACTCTTCCCGGTCGGTGCCACGCGGGCAGCTGACAGGCTAACAACGCGAGCACCAGACAACTGACCATCCCCTGAACGACCCGCATGTCCTCCACGTCGGGCGCGCAGCAGGTGGCCGCCCCGCTACTGTCGCCCGCATCGCCGTCCAACACCGAGGGGGAGCCTGGTGAAGCGGTACTCGACCGACCACATCCGCAACGTCGCCCTCGTCGGGCACGGCGGGGCGGGGAAGACGAGCCTGGCCGAGGCCCTGCTCCACCGCGCCGGCGCCGTCACCCGCTTGGGTCGGGTCGAGGACGGCACGACGGTGTGCGACTACGACCCCGAGGAGCACAAGCGCGGCATCTCGCTGTCGCTGGCCGTCGCCCCCTTCGAGTGGCGCGACCACAAGATCAACCTCATCGACACGCCCGGCTACGCGGACTTCATGGGCGACGTGGCCGCGGCCCTGCGCATCGCCGACCTGGCGGTGTTCGTCGTCAGCGCCGTCGACGGCGTCGAGGTCCAGACCGAGGAGGCCTGGAGCATGGCGGCCAAGCTGGGTGTGCCGCGGATGGTGTTCGTCAACAAGCTCGATCGGGAGCGCGCCAGCTTCGACTCCACCCTGGCCCAGCTGCGGGACCGGCTCGGCGCCGGCATCGCCCCGCTCGAGCTGCCCATCGGCCACGAGGTCTCGTTCCGGGGCGTGGCCGACCTGCTGACCGACACCGCCCACATCTACGAGAACGGCGTCCCCCACACCGAGGCCATCCCCGACGACATGGAGGCGACCGAGCACGAGGTGCACGACGCCCTGGTCGAGGGGATCGTGGTGGCCGACGACGCCATGCTGGAGCGCTACCTGGAGGGCGACGTGCCCGCCCTCGCCGAGCTGGAGCACACGCTGCACGACGGCATCGCCGCCGCCACGGTGTTCCCGGTGGTGGTGGGCTCGGCGACCCACGAGATCGGCATCGACCGCCTGGCCGACTTCCTGGTCGAGATCGGCCCCTCCCCCCTCGACCGGCCCGCCACCATCACGGTCCCCAGCGGCAACGGCGACACGCCCGACTCGGTGGAGGTGGCGGCCGAGGCCGGCGGCGACCCGCTGGCGTTCGTGTTCAAGACCATCGCCGACCCCTACGTCGGCCAGGTCAGCCTGTTCCGGGTGCTGTCGGGGACGCTGCGGCCCGACGACCACCTGGTGAACAGCCGCAGCGGCACGGACGAGCGCCTCCACGGCCTGCTCACCGTGCGGGGCAAGGAGCAGGAGACGGCCAGCGAGCTGGTGGCGGGCGACATCGGCGCGGTGGCCAAGCTGGCCAGCACCGTCACCGGCGACACGCTGGCCCCCAAGGGCAAGCCCGTGACCGTGCCTCCCATCGAGCAACCGGAGCCCACGCTGGCCGTGGCGGTGGTGCCCCGCACCCAGGCCGACGAGGACCGCCTGGCGCCCGCCCTGCACCGCCTGGTGGACGAGGACCCGGCGCTCCGGGTCGAGCGGGTCGACGAGACCCACCAGACACTGCTCCACGGCACCGGCGAGACCCACATCCAGATCACGCTCGAGAAGCTGACCCGCAAGTTCGGCGCCAACGTCGACACCGAGGACGTACGGGTCCCCTACCGCGAGACCATCACCGGCGCGGCCAAGGCCGTCGAGGGCCGCCACAAGAAGCAGACCGGCGGCCACGGCCAGTTCGGCGTGTGCGTGATCGACCTGGAGCCGATGGAGCGGGGCGCCGGCTTCGAGTTCGTGAACCAGATCGTCGGCGGCGCCATCAGCCGGGGCTACATCCCGGCGGTGCAGAAGGGCATCGAGGAGGCCATGGCCGCGGGCGGCGTCAACGGCTATCCGGTGGTCGACCTCAAGGTCACGCTGATCGACGGCAAGGAGCACTCGGTCGACAGCTCGGAGATGGCGTTCAAGGTGGCGGGCCGGCTGGCCTTCCGGGCCGCCATGGCCCAGGCCAACCCGGTGGTGCTCGAGCCGATCAGCCGCCTCGAGGTGACGGTCCCCGTCGACCTGCAGGGCGACGTGATGGGCGACCTGAACTCCCGCCGGGGCCGGGTGCAGGGCACCGACACCGCCGAGGACGGCCGCCAGACCGTCATCGCCCTCGTGCCCACTTCCGAGATCCAGCGCTACGCCATCGAGCTGCGCTCGCTCACCGGCGGCCGCGGTCGCTTCCGGGCGACCCACGACCACTACGATGTGCTGCCCGCGCACCTGGTGGGGGCCATCAAGCGAGAGGTGGGCGAGGAGGCCTGAGTACGCTAGGGGGCCGATGGAGCGGTGCGAGGAGTGCGGGTTCGATCCCGCGGATCTGCGCCCGGCGGACATGGTCGTCGCCATCCGCTCGTTCGGGCGTCGCTACCAGGCGCCGCTCACGCGCGGCCTCGCCGGTGAGGACCTCGACGCCATCGTGCAGGCGTCCCCCGGGCCGGGAGTGTGGTCGGCCGTGGAGTACGCCTCCCACGTGACCGACGTGTTCCGCACGTTCGACGACCGGGTGCGCTTCGCCCTCGCCGGCGAGGAGCCCGACGACCCGGTGGTCGACTGGGAGGCGCTGGTGGCGGCGGCCTCGCCCGGGCTCAAGCGCGAGCAGGTGGCGGAGGACCTGGCCGACGCGGCCGACAGCCTGGCCACCACGCTGGCCGAGCTGAACGGCCACGAGTGGGCGTTCCCCGGCCTCACCGGCCGCGGTCGCGAGGTCAAGGTGGTCGAGCTGGCCACCATCGCCGTGCACGAGGGCAGCCATCATCTGCTCGACATCGGGCGCGTGTTGCGCGCCGCCCGAGGCCGCGCCTGAGCGTCAGCTCGGAAGCACCTTCTCCAAGGCGTCGGAGATCTCGGCGGAGGTGGGATCCACCATGGGGTTGAAGCGGGCGACGATCTCGCCGCCCGGCGCGACCAGGAACTTCTCGAAGTTCCACCGGATGTCGCCGGTGTGGCCGTCGGCCGAGTCGGGCACGTCCACCAGTTGCTGGTAGAGCGGGTGGCGGCCGTCGCCGTTCACCTCGACCTTCTCGGTCATGGGGAAGGTCACCCCGTAGCTGGTCGAGCAGAACGTCGCGATCTCCTCGGCCGTGCCCGGCTCCTGAGCGCCGAACTGGTTGCAGGGCACGCCCAGCACGGCGAAGCCGCGATCGGCGTACTGCTCGTGGATCTGCTCCAGGCCCGTGTACTGGGGCGTGAGGCCGCAGCGCGACGCCACGTTCACGACCAGCACTGCCTTGCCGTCGTAGTCGTGGAGGTCGGCCGGGGTGCCGTCGAGGGCGTTGATCGCCACGTCGTAGATGGACATGCCGGCAAACTACCGGCGCGGCGGGTGCCTCGCTGCGCCGGCCACCCGGCTGCGCTAGACCAGCGGGATGGACCTCTCCCGCCTCCCGCCGTCCGACGCCGCCGTCGCCCTGCGGGGACTGGAACGTCGCTACCGCGGCCTGTTCTCGGGCCTGGGTGACGACGAGGCCCCCGACGACGTGGCCCACCGCCAGGTGCAGGGCTGGTCGGCCATCGAACACATCGTCGCCGCGGCGTGGGCCATCGCCGCCGCAGAGCGGGCCCTGGCCGCGGTGCTCACCCGGGACACCCCGAACCTCGCGGCCGCCGACGTCGACCCGGACGCCCGGCCCAAGCCCGGGTCGCCCACCGGCACGGTGCACGAGCGCCTGTCCGAGCTGGGCCTGGAGGCGGCGGCGCTGGCCGGCCGGGTGGAGTCCGTGCCCGCGGAGGACTGGGACCGCAAGGCCACGGTGGAGGGCACCGGGCGCACCGTGACGGCGCTGGACATCACGCGAAGCGCAGTCGACGCCGGGGTCACCCACCTGCGGGCGGCGGAGACCGTGCTCAACGCGGTGCGCCGCCGCCCCATCGACCCCAGCTGAGCCACCATCGGTGAGCGTTCCCTCATCCGGGGACGCCGCCGCCCCGAATCTCCGTCTGTAAGCCCCCAGAGGGCCTTGGCATACAGAAGGAGATCCCATGCAACCCGTCACGCGCCGCTCGTTCCTCGCAACGGGCACGGCGGGAGCAATCGGGGTGGCGGGCGCCGCCACCATCGGCGCTCCGTTCGCGTCCGCCGCCGCCGCCGATCCGGCGGACGAGCTCTCGCCGTCCGAGGCCGCCGCTCACAGCGGCCCCACCATGGTCCACATCGTCGACGCCGAGTCCGGCCGGATCGAGATCCTGCATCAGCAGCGCACCATCGCTATGACCGACAAGACCCTCGTGGCCCGCGTGCTGCGAGCCACCCGGTAAGGCCCATCCGACATGTCTTCACACCGCGAAGCACCCGGCATCCTCAAGGACCCGGTCGCCGACAACACCGACGTCTACGCGTGGGTGACCGAGAACGACACCGTCACCATCATCACCAGCTACGTGCCGATCCAGGCCCCGGCCGGTGGCCCGAACTTCTACGAGTTCGGCAGCGACGTGCTCTACGAGATGCACATCGACAACAACGGCGACGGCATCGCCGAGGTGAAGTACCAGTTCCGGTTCGAGTCGAAGAACTTCAACCAGAACACGTTCCTGTACAACACCGGTCCCATCACGAGGCTGGACGACAACACCTGGAACCGCCGGCAGTTCTACACGATCACCAAGCTGAAGCGGCGGCCCGGCAGCCGGCTGCGGTACTCCGAGGAGTTCAAGGTCGGCGGCATCCCCTGCCCGCCGTGCAACGTCGGGCCCCGCTCGACGCCGAACTACGCGAACCTGGCGGCCCAGGCGGTCAAGGACCTGGGCAACGGCTGCAAGGTGTTCGCCGGCCAGCGGGCCGAGAGCTTCTGGGTTGACCTCGGCGCTGTGTTCGACCTCGGCACCCTGCGCAAGTTCCAGGACATGCACCTCATCTCGACCCCCCCGGGCACGGGCGTCGACGCCATCGAGCAGGTCAACGTGCACTCCATCGTGATCCAGTGCCCGATCAAGGACCTGACGGCCGACGGCCGGACCCCCCGGGACCCGCTGTCCCCCAAGTCCGTGATCGGCGTGTGGGGCTCGGCATCTCGCCAGACCGGCCTGTACCGGGCCCAGGGCCGGCGCCACAGCTCCGGCGACTGGCGCCAGGTGTCCCGCCTGGGCAACCCGCTGTTCAACGAGGTCATCGTCCCGCTCGCCCGCAAGAACGAGTGGAACTCCAAGACCCCGGCCCAGGACGCGGACTTCGAGCAGTACGTGAACCAGCCCGAGCTGGCCAGGCTGCTGCCGGTGCTGTACCCGCGGACCTTCCCCAACCTGAAGGCCTACACCAAGGACCGGGCCGACCTGAACGCCATCCTCCTGACCGGCATCCCCAAGGAGGTCGGCATCGCCGGCTTCCAGAACTTCACCGGGACGACGAAGGCCGACATGCTGCGGCTCAACGTCGCCATCCCGCCCTCGCCCAACCCCAACCGGCTGGGCCTGGTCGGGGGCGACAAGGCCGGCTTCCCCAACGGCCGTCGCCTGACCGACGACGTGGTCACCGTCGAGCTGCGGGCGGTCGCCGGCATCACCATCCCGCTGGTCGACTCGACCTTCACCCCCGACGGGGCCGCGAACGTGATCGAGGACGACACGTTCCCGCCGGTGCGTCAGTTCCTCGACCGGTTCCCCTACATCGGCACGCCGTACTCCGGCTACGACGTGCCGGCCGCGTGAGCCAGGTGCGGCTGGCTCCGCAGGCCGTGGTGGCGTCCGGGGCTCATGCCCCGGGCGCCCACCCCGTCCTCGACATCGGCGAGGACGTCGGGGCGCTCGTCGTCTACCTCCCCGGGGACACCCCCTCGGGCGAGCTGGAGGCCTGCCCCGAAGGTCGCCCGGCCGACCACTTCCACACCGGCGTCCATCTCCGGGATCTCGGCGAGGAGATGGTGTTCACCGCGGTCTTCCCCGAGGTGCACCACGGCAGCTACCAGGTCCTCGACGACGGAGGCATCCCGGTGGCGGTCGTGCACGTCACCGGCGGGCACGTCGCCGAGCTGGACCTGCGCCGCCGCTGATCCCGCCGCCCTGGTCCCCCGGCTGCTTACCGGGGGGCCGAGGCGGTGTACTGCTCGACCGGGATCGACTCGCTGGCGTCGTAGCCGATCGGCAGGTAGAGGTCGCCCTGGGTGGTCCAGTACCAGACGCCCCAGTCGTAGAACCCGGCGAAGGCGCCCGGGTGCTCGGCGATGAGGCCGGCGTAGAGCTGGACCCCCCGCACGTAGTGGTCGCTGTGGTTGTAGTGCCACAGCGCCCCGGCCGTGTCGCCGGGAGCGCCGTTGGCCTGCAGGTAGCGGGCGGCGGCGAGGATGGCTTGGCGAGGGTCGTTGATGTCGCCCTCGCCGTACGCCGCCCACGTGGCGGGCATGAACTGCATCGGCCCCTGGGCCCCGGCCTCCGACGTGCCCCGGATCCGGCCCATGCCCGTCTCTACCAGGTTCACGGCCGCCAGCACCTGCCACGGCACCCCGAAGGCGGCCTCGGCCTCGTGGTACCAGCCGACGAGCTGGTCGGCCGGCGCCGGCGGCACGATGCGCCAGGCGGGCATGCTGGTGGCCGGCCCGCGGGCGAGGGCGCGGAACTCCCGCCGGGCCGCGGCGTGGCCCTGCACGGCTCCGTGCAGCTCCGGCGGCAGGGCCGCCAGCACCGCGGCGTCCCACTCGGG
>JBKPRV010000023.1:0-3686 GCA_046734715.1 Actinomycetota bacterium
AGATAGAACGGGGCGACGACGGCGGTTGCCAGCAGCACGAGGCCCGCGGCTCGCCCGCCGCTCGTGGCCCCCCGCCGGGTCGCGACCTCAGACACGGGTCGCCTCCGTCGTGCCGAAGAGGCCCGTGGGCCGGACGATCAGGACCGCGATCATCACGACGTAGGGCATGACTGCCGCGAAGCCCTGCCCGAGGAACGAGAGCTGATCCTGGTAGCCCTGCGTCAGCGTCTCGGCGAGGCCGATGAGCAGGCCCCCCACCAGGGCGCCGCCCGTGGAGTCGAGCCCGCCGAGGATGGCGGCCGGGAACGCCCGCAGCGCAGCGGCGGAGGTGGTCGGCGAGACCCCGGGAGAAGGGAAGGCCGCGAGGAACACGCCGGCCACCACCGCCAGGACGGCGGCGATCACCCACACGATCGCCGAGACCCGCCCGAGCCGCACACCCATGAGCTCCGCCGTCCGATGGTCCTCGGCGCTCGCCCGCATGGCGACCCCCCAGTCGGAGAACCGCGACCAAACGAAGAACCCGCCGAGCACCACGAACGCCACCACCAGCGCGGCGACCCGGGTCTGGGGGACCGTGATGCCGAGGATCTCGACCGTCGAGCTCTGCCAGGGATCGCCCACGGGCAGGATGTCGATCCCGAGGCGTCGGGTGATCTCGGTCTGGAGCACCACGTCGACGCCGATCGTCATGATGGCGACCGCGACGATCGAGCGCCGCACGACGGGCCGCACGAGCGCCCGCTCGATCACGAGGGCGAGGATCACGGTCAGGGCGATGCCGAGGAGCACCGCCACCGTGAACGGCCGCCCGGCCGCGCTGAAGCGGGCCGCGCTGTAGGTACCCACCATGAGCAGCCCGGCGTGGGCGAAGTTGACGACCTGCGTCGCTTTGAACACGACGACGAACCCGAGGGCCAGCAGGGCGTACACCGCGCCGAGCGCCACCCCGCTGAACAGCAGCTGCAGGAGCTTCTCCATCACCGCACTCCGATCTGGGGGTGGTCCTCGCCGGTTCCGAGGTAGGCCCGGATCACGTCGGTGTCGTTCTGCACCTCGTGGGGCGGGCCGTCGGCGATCACCCGGCCGAAGTCGAGGACGGTGACGCGGTCGGCGATCTCCATCACGAGGCCCATGTCGTGCTCGACGAGCAGAACCGGGATCTCGAGGGCGGCCCGGATGTCGCGGATGAGCCGGCCGACCTCGTGGGTCTCCTGGGCGCCCATGCCCGCGACCGGCTCGTCGAGCAGCAGGATGGACGGCTCGACGCACAGGGCCCGGGCGATGTCGACCTTCTTCTGGTCGCCGTGGGACAGGTCGCCGGCGGGCACCGGCAGCAGGTGGGCGAGGCCGAGGAACTCGGCGATCTCGCCCACGCGCGCCCGGTGGCGGCGCTCCTCGCGCCGGGCCGACGGGAGCCGCAGGCCGCCCCCCACGAAGCCCGAGCGGGTCAGGTGGTGGCGGCCCAAGAGCAGGTTCTCCTCGACGCTGGAGTGGGGGTACAGCGCCATGTTCTGGAACGCCCGGGCCACGCCGAGCCCGGCGATCTCGCACGGCCGCCGCCCGACCAGCTCGTGACCGCCGAACCGGACCGATCCGTGGACCGGGCGGTAGACACCCGACACCACGTTGAACAATGTCGACTTGCCGGCGCCATTGGGGCCGATGAGCGCGTGGATCGAGGCCGGCGCCACCCGGACTGTCGCTCCGTCGAGCGCGGTGACGCCGGCGAACCGCACGGTCACCCCGTCGATCGCCAACCCCGCGCCGGTGGCGCCGAGCGTCGCGGCCGTGGCCGTCATCCCGCCCACCTGCCCAGGCGGCGGTGGTCGGCTCGAGCCCCAGCTCCCGAGCCGACGAGGGCGCGCTCGCCCGCGCCGCCGAGGTACAGCTCGCGGATGCGCTCATCGGCGGCCAGCTCGTCTGCCGTGCCGCGGAGCGAGACCTCGCCGACCGTGAGCACGACCGCGTGGGTGGCCACCCGGAGTGCCATCGCCGCGTTCTGCTCGACCAGCATCACGGCAGTCCCCTGCTCGTTGATCGTCCGGACGACCCGCCCGATCTGGTCGACCATCTGCGGCGCCAGGCCGAGTGACGGCTCGTCGAGCAGCAGCAGCCGGGGCGAGGCCATGAGCGCCCGGCCGATGGCGAGCATCTGCTGCTGACCTCCCGACAGGAGGCCCGCCCGCTCGTGGCGACGGTCGTGCAGGACGGGGAACAGCTCGTGGACACGCTGCCGCGTGGCGGCCTTGGTCACCCGGTCCCGGCGGCTGAACCCGCCGATGCGGAGGTTCTCCTCCACGGTCAGGCGCGTGAAGATCTGCCGGCCCTCCGGGACCTGCACGACGCCGTCGCGCACGATCTCGGCGGGCGGGCGCCCGTTCAGCCGGGCACCCTCGAAGGTGATCGAGCCGGCGTCGATGGCCCCGCCGACGCCGCGCAGGTTGCCGGACACACCCCGCAGCAGCGTCGTCTTCCCCGCGCCGTTGGCGCCGAGCAGCGCGACCACGCCCCGCTCGGGCACCTCGACCGAGACGCCGCGGAGCGCACGGACCGCTCCGCCGTAGCTGACCTCGAGGTCGGTGACCGACAGCATGCCGGGCACGATGCGGCGGTGACCGCGGTCACGGTAGTTGCCGCTGGAGGTCTCCCTCGGGGGGGTCTCCGGGTGGAGACGGTCGACGGGAGGTGGTCACGGCCGGCGCGATGGCCCAGGATGCCAAGCATGGGACCATCGGACCGGACGTAACATGCGGTTGATGGCCCGACGCCCGGAGGCTTGGGCCCCCGCAGACGCTCTGCTGGAGCTGGACGAGGGGTACGCCCAGCTCCTCAGCCTGCTCGACCGGCGCACCGCGTTCCGCGCCGTCCTCGACCGCTTGCCGGGAGAGGTGGGCATCGACCTCGCCTGGATCGGTGAGCTGAGCACGACCGGCGACATCGTCCTGGGCCACGCCGTGCGCACCCGCACCGACGTGGTCGACGGGCTGGTCGTGCCGCCGGGGGTGGGCCTCGGCGGCCTCGTCATGCAGACCGGCCAGCCCGCCTGGGTGGCCGACTACCCCAACGCGATCGACGTCGGGCGTCAGTTCGGCACTCAGGCCGAGCTGGAGGGCGTGCGGGGGATGGTCGCCGTTCCCCTGGTGCACGGCGGCCGGCGACTGGGCGTGCTCTACGCGGCCGACCGGGACGAGACCCAGTACGGCGACCTGGCAGTGACCGCGCTGGAAGCGGCTGCCGCGCGGGCGGCGAACGCAGCGATGGTGGCCGAGCGGGCCCGTCACAGCGCGGAGGTGGCGGTCCACGAGGAGCGGCGCCGGCTGGCGATGCAGCTCCACGACACGGTCGGGGCGATGCTGTTCACGATCGGCGCCGGCGTCCGCAGCCTCGGGGACGAGCTGGCCCGGCACCCCGAGCTGCGGGCCCGGCTCGAGACCATCGAGCGTCAGGCCGCGGAGGCGGCGGCCGTGTTCCGCGAGTCGCTCGACGCCTTGCACGCGCCGCCCGAGGCCGTGGCTCTCGGGGTGGCACTGCGGGCCGATTGCCGCAGCTTCGAGGAGCGGGCCGGCATCCCGACCCGGCTGCTGGTGCTCGACGACCTGCCGCCGCTCCATGCGTCCCGCAGCGGGGCGCTGGCCGCCGCGGTGCGGGAGGCGCTGCTCAACGTCGAGAAGCACGCCCGGGCG
>JBKPRV010000024.1:0-2985 GCA_046734715.1 Actinomycetota bacterium
GCTCAGGCTACGCCGGGAGCATCGGGCGTGGGGGTGGAGGGAGGGGGTGAAGGGTGGGGGTGGAGGGGCTCGAACCCTCGCGCATCCGCTTAAAAGGCGGCCGCTCTGCCAACTGAGCTACACCCCCGGGGCGCCTGTGTCCCATCGTAGGACCACCGTGCCGCAGCCACGCCTGGCGCTCCGCCCCAGTGCGGGCCAGCATGCACCAGTGTTTGTTCGTGAAGGGGGCGTGTTAGCCTCACGCCATTCGTGAGCTGGGGGCCCGCGGCCTCCTGGTGGCCCGGCGTTGGGGGAGAAAGACACGATGCTAAAGCGACTGATCGCTCTGGGCGGGTTGGCCGCGCTGGCCATGGCCGCTCCGGCGGCCGCGCAGCAATACCCCCCGGCCGTCAACGGCCTGACCTGCAGCGACACCACCCCGACGCCCGGTCAGACCATCACGATCGAAGGCCGCACCTTCGCCCCGGGCTCGACCGCCACGGTCACCCTCGACTCGGTCGCCCTCGGGTCGGCCACCGCCAACGCAGACGGCGTGATCGCCCTGCAGGCGACGATCCCGGCCGACACCTCGCTGGGCGCCCACACCTTCGTCGCCACCGGGACGGCGCCCAACGGGCAGACGCTGACGCTGTCGCTCGTCTGCCGGGTGGTGCCGGCCGAGAGCGCCGGCACGACGGGGGGCCCGCTGCCCAACACCGGAAGCAACAGCACGCTGCCCCTGGTCCAGATCGGCCTGGGCCTCCTGGCCCTCGGGGGTGTGATCTACGCGGTGGCCTCCAGGCGCCGCAAGGCGCCCGGCGCCGTCAGCTCGTGACCTGAGCCTTGGCCCAGCGGTAGTCGGCCTTGCCCGACGGGCTCCGCTGGATGGCATCGAGGAACAGCACGTCCTTGGGCAGCTTGTAGCGGGCGACGTGCCGGCCCGCGTGGGCCACGATGTCGTCGGCCGTGGCCTGCTCCCCCGGAGACAGCTCGACCAGCGCCACCACCTCCTGGCCCCAGCGCTCGCTGGGCCGGCCCACCACGACCACGTCGTGCACGGCCGGGTGGCCGGCGATGGCCCGCTCGATCTCCTCGGCGAAGATCTTCTCGCCGCCGGAGTTGATGGTGACCGAGTCGCGGCCCAGCAGCTCGATCTCCCCGTCGGGCAGCAGCCGGGCCCGGTCGCCCGGCACCGAGTAGCGGGTCCCGTCGATGACCGGGAAGGTGCGGGCCGTCTTGTCGGCATCGCCCAGGTACCCGAGCGGGACCCAGCCCTCCTGGGCCAGCCAGCCGATCCCTTCGTGGCCGGGTTCCAGCAGCGTGTCGAGCTCCTCGCTCACCACCACCGTGCCCGCCATGGGCCGGAACCGGCCCGTCGACACCTCGCCTCCGCTGGTCGACACGTGGCTCATCTGCGCCCCGGTCTCCGACGAGCCCACCGAGTCGCTGAGCATGATGTGGGGCATCCGGGCCAGCAGCCGCTCCTTGATGGTGGGCGTGAGCGGCGCGCCGCCGTTGCCCACGCTGAGCAGGCTGGACACGTCGTAGGTTCCCGCCTCCAGCTCCTCCACCAGGGGACGGGCGATGGCGTCGCCGACCACGGTGAGCGTGCTGCAGCGTTCGCGCTCGACCGTGCGCCACGTCTCGGCCGGGTCCAGGCGCCGGGTCTCGGGCGGCATCACGATGGTGTGCCCGTTGTTGAGGCCGATGAACGAAGCCCACTGGGCCGCACCGTGCATGAGCGGCGGCAGCACCATGAACCGGAGCGGCTCGGGGAACGCGACCGCGTTCTGGGCCACCTCGTCGTAGCTGTTCACCACGGCCTGCGTGAGGATGTTCCGCCCGCCCATGGCCGACATGTAGATGTCGTGCTGGCGCCACAGCACGCCCTTGGGCATGCCGGTCGTGCCGCCGGTGTAGAGGATGTAGAGGTCGTCGGGTGATGGTTCCGGACCGTCCTCGGGGACGACGCCGGCCAGTGCCTTCTCGTAGTCCACCGCGCCGGGCAGCAGCTCGTGGCCGGAGTCGTCGGCCACCTGGATCAGCACCTCGACCCCGAGCCGCCCCACGATGGGGGCCAGCGTGGGGGCGAAGGCGGCGTGGTACACCAGCGCCCGGCACCCGGCGTTGTCGAGCAGGTAGACCAGCTCGTCCTCGACGTAGCGGTAGTTGACGTTGAACGGCGCCACGCGGGCCCGGAAGGCGCCGAGCAAGGCCTCCAGGTACTGGTTGCCGTTGTAGAGGTAGATGCCGAGGTGGTCCTGGCCCGACTCGTGGCCCGCCAGGCCGTCCCGCTGCTTCACCGAGCCCAGGCCCCGGGACCGCAGGTAGGTGGCGAGCCGGCGGCTGCGATCGGCCAGCTCGGCGAAGCTGATGCGGACGTCGCCCCAGATCAGGCAGGGGCGGTCCGGGTGCACCCCGGCCACCGTGTCGAACACCGCGGGCAGGGTGAACTCGGCATCTGACGACATGTCAGATGACAGTAGCGTCAGAGGCGCGCCAGGGTCCCGCCCGGCAGGCCGAGCGGGACCGGCAGGAGACGTCCGGCGCCGAGGGTCAGCGCTGCTGGCTGCCGACCGGCTGGGTGAGGAACTGGCCGGCGATGAGCCCGGCCCATCCGAGCAGGCCGACCCACGCACCGAAGGAGGCGGAGAACCCGTCGGGCATCATGATCGTGGCCAAGAGGTGCCACACGGCGAACACGCCGAGCACCACGGCCGCGATGATCGGCAGGTTGGGGAGGTTGCTGAGCTGCGGGATCTGCGGCAGCTTCAGGATGGCGAGGATCCCGAAAGCTATGGCCAGGATCGCCAGCAGGCGCCCGAAGCTGGCATAGGTGTCGAGCCCGGCGGGCACGTCGAACCCCAGGCCGGACGGGATGTCGTTGACATCGCCGAGGCTGCCACCACCACCGCCCGACACGCTGACGAAGTCGAGGACGAAGTCCGACAGCAGCACGAGGAGGGCGCCCACGCCGCCGGCGATGAGGCCCCAGGTGATGGCGAT
>JBKPRV010000025.1:0-3977 GCA_046734715.1 Actinomycetota bacterium
GAACAGCTCCGGCTGCTCCCAGGCAGCGAAGTGGCCGCCTCGGTCGAGCCGGTTGTAGTGGATGAGGTTGTGCGGGTAGGCGCGCTGGGCCCAGCTCCTCGGCGCCTGGTACAGCTCGTCGGGGAAGACGCTGATGGCGAAGGGGACCGAGATGTCCTTGGCATCGAAGAAGGCCGCCGTGTTCTCCCAGTAGAGGCGGGCCGCCGACACGCCGGTGTTGGTCAGCCAGTAGAGCGAGATGTTGTCGAGGATGTCGTCCCGGGTGAGAGCACCGGGCAGGCGTCCATCCAGGACCTGGGCGATCAGCCCGGGCTGCCCGGTGCCGTCGCCGTGGTCGATCGCGAACGCCGCCAGATCGATGGGCGAATCCGCCAGGCCATACAGGGTCTGCGGCCGCGTCGCCATGATCTGCGCGTACGCCACATGCTTGGCATAGAAGGCGCTCAGCTGGTCATAGGCGCGTCGCTCCTCGTCCGACAGGCCCGACGGCGGCGGCTCGCCCCGCAGGTAGCCGGTCACATCCGGCGGCGCCGTGCCGGGCATGTTGGAGTGGATCCCGAGCAGCTCCGGAGCGGCCTGCTCGCCCATCTGCTGCGTGACCGCCGCGCCCCAGTCGCCGCCCTGCGCCACGAAGCGGTCGTACCCGAGGCGCTTCATCAACACGACCCACGCACGGGCGATGCGCGACGGATCCCAGCCGGTCGTCGCCGGCTTGGCCGAGAACCCGTGCCCCGGCAGCGAGGGGACGACGAGATGAAAGGCGTCCTCCGCGCCCGCGCCGTGTGCGGTGGGATCGGTGAGCGGCTCGATGATCTTCAGCTGCTCGATGATCGATCCCGGCCATCCGTGCGTGACGATGAGCGGCAGGGCGTCCTCATGCTGCGAGCGGACATGGATGAAGTGGATGTCCAACCCGTCGATCTCGGTCAGGAAGTGCGGTAGGGCGTTGAGCTTCCCCTCGCACGTGCGCCAGTCGTAGTCCGCTCCCCAGTAGTCGGCGAGCGCCTGCATCGTCGCCAGCGGCACGCCCTGCGAGTCGTCGCCGACCGTCTCCCGCTCCGGCCAGCGGGTCGCGGCGATGCGGCGACGCATATCCTCCACCGCCTCCTGCGGGATGTCGATCTGGAAGGCACGGATCGCGCCCGAGTCGGTCGGCGTGCCCTGGGCGGCAACGTCGGTCATAGACCTCTCCCCTCTCTCGTCATCCCCACGCGACGTCGTCGGCGTCCGCCCGGACCGTCCTGCCGGGCCTCCTCCCTCGCATCGAGCCATGCCCAGGTTCCTCGTTCGGGCGGTCGCTTCGCACCGGGGTATCTCCCCGGTCGTCGCCTGCGCTGGGATCGTCTCAGGTCCCGGCGAGCTGCAGGCCGCCATGGACCTCGAACGTCTCGCCGGTGATGGCCGTGTTCACCATCAGGTGGACGGCGAGCGCCGCGACGTCACCCGGGCCGACGACCCGCCGGACCGGCAGGGCGATCACGTTCACGCGGATGGGTGCGAGCTCAAAGGCGAGGCTCTTCGTCAGAGCGAAGAGGGCCGCCGTGAGCGCCGTCGTGAACGCCGATCCCGCGGCCGGGGGGCGGCCGTCGGTGCACCCGATGAAGAGCAGCGTTCCCCCTGGCCGGACCTTGTCCGCGGCCACCTCGCGCGCGACGTGCAGCGGGAGCAGGAGATGCGCCTCCAGCTCGCGCCGGGCGTCGTCGACGTCGAGCTCGGCGAGTGCCACGTCGTGGTGTCCCGGGCCCGTGACCAGCACGTGGTCGACCGGCGTCCGTAACGCGGCGAAGAACGTCCCGAGCCGGTGGAAGTCGGTCGCGTCGAAGGCGGCGATGCTCCCGCCGAGCTCGAGGCCCGCGCGCTGCAGGCGCACGGGGTCGCGGGCCGTGAGGATCACCTCGGCGCCCGCCTCGTGTGCGCGCCGCGCGATCTCCAGGCCGATGCCGGAGCTGCCGCCGATCACGAGGAGCGTCTGGCCGGCTAGCTGCTGGTCGCGCGGCATCACGCCTCGCTGCACGGCATCGGGGACACGACCGCAGCGTGCGCTCGGGGCCAGCGTGTCGCACCGGGGGGAGTCCCCGGTCGGGCGCGTCCGCGCCTGTGGTCGCTCAGCACGCCGGCTGTAGGTTGGTTCACGCTGCTCAATCCGCCGTAGGGGGTTCGGATGAGGCTTCTCGGGCGCCAGGCCGAGTGCCAGGTGCTCGACCGGCTGGTGCGGGACGCCGCCGCGGGTCGGAGCGGAGTCGTGGTGCTGCGCGGCGAGGCCGGCATCGGCAAGACCGCCCTGGTGGCGTACGTCACCGAGCGCGCGCAGGGGACGCACATCGCCCGGGCCGTGGGCGTCGAGTCCGAGATGGAGCTGGCGTACAACGGGCTGCACCAGCTCTGTGCGCCCGTGCTCGATCGCCTCGACCGGCTGCCGTTGCCCCAAGGCACCGCCCTGGCGACGGTGTTCGGGCTGAGCGAGGGCCCGGTGCCGGACCCGTTCCTCGTCGGGCTGGCGACCTTGACGCTGTTCGCCGACGTCGCCGAGCAGCGGCCGCTCGTGTGCATCGTCGAGGACGCTCAGTGGCTCGACAGCGCGTCAGAGCAGATCCTGGCCTTCGTCGCGCGCCGGCTCCTCGCCGAGCGGGTGGCCATCGTGGCCGCGGCGCGGACCGGGAGCGGCGACGAGGTGCTCGCGGGACTCCCCGAGCTGCCGGTCGGCGGTCTCGGCGACCGCGACGCCCTCGCGTTGCTGCTGGAGAACCTGCAGGGCCCGTTGGATGCCGCGGTCAGCCAGCGGATCGTGGCCGAGAGCCATGGGAACCCACTGGCGCTGCTGGAGCTGCCGCGCACGTGGAGCGTCGCCGAAGTCGCCGGCGGGTTCGGGGCGCCGGGTGGGGTGCGGATCACCGGAAGGATCGAAGGCAGCTACGTGCGGCGCCTCCACGGGCTGCCCTCCGACACGCAGCTGCTCCTCCTCTGTGCGGCCGCCGAGCCGATCGGCGACCCCGTCCTGCTCCACCGGGCGGCGCGGACCCTCGCCATCGACATGGCGGCGGCCGATGCCGCGGCCGACGCCGGGCTTCTCACGGTCGCAGGACGCGTGGAGTTCGCCCACCCACTCGTCCGGTCCGCGGCCTACCGGTCCGCCACGACGCACGACCGGCGCCGTGTCCACCATGCGCTCGCCGACGCCACCGACGCCCGGACCGACCCGGATCGACGGGCGTGGCATCGTGCGCGCGCGGCCCGGGGCCCGGACGAGGACGTTGCCGGCGACCTGGTGCGATCCGCCGGCCGCGCGCAGGGGCGCGGGGGCGTCGCGGCCGCGACAGCGTTCCTGCGACGAGCGGTCGAGCTGACCGAGGACCCGGCGCGGCGGGCCGAGCGGGCGCTCGCGGCCGCGGAGATGAGCCTCCAGGGCGGGGCGTTCGACGAGGCCCGCGGCCTGCTGGCCGTGGCCGACGCCGGGGCGCCCGACGACTTCCAGCGGGCCCGGGCGGATCTCCTACGTGGCCATCTGACCTACGCCAGCGGCGTCAGCAGCGATGCCTGCCCGCTCCTGCTCCAGGCCGCGCGGCGTCTCGAAGCGTTCGATCTGGAGCTGGCCCGGGAGACGTACCTGATCGCCTGGTTCGCGGCCCAGGTCGTCGGCCATCTGGCCGGCGGGGACCTCATGCTGGAGATCTGTCGTGCCGTCCAGGCGCTCCCTCAGCCGCCGGGTCCGGCGAGCCCTCTCCAGCTCCTGCTCGACGGCCTGGTCATGCTGACCACGGAAGGACGGGCCGCCGCGACGCCCGCCGTACACCGCGCGACGGCGGAGCTGGTGAACATTCCCCCGGAAGACGTCCGGCGCTGGGGATGGGCGGCCCCGGCCGCCAGCAGCGCGGTGTGGGACGACGAGGGCCTCCTCACGATCACGGCGCGAAATCTGCAGATCGTCCGAGACGCCGGCGCGTTCGCGGAGCTGCCGCAACATCTCCTTTCGTTCGGTC
>JBKPRV010000026.1:0-4847 GCA_046734715.1 Actinomycetota bacterium
GGTCGGGGCCCAGCCGGGCGGCCAGCGCCCCCAGCACCGGGCTGGCGGCCCGGTCGGGACGGGCCGTGGCCAGCGCCACCGCGGCGCGGCACTCGTCAACGTCGCCCACGCACTCCCAGGGCTTGGCGTCGCCGGAGGTGCCGACCAGGTCCTCGAACCGCGGCAGCAGGGCGAGGTCGTCGAGCGGCTCCCGCCCGGCGAACACCTCCCGCAGGGTGGCGGCGTCCAGGAACGGGGCCAGGATCAGGTCGATGAAGCAGCACTTGTCGCAGTGCCCGCACCAGTGGTCGAGCCGCTGCGCCGGGTCGATGTGGAAGCCCCGGTTACAGCTCTGGAAGCTCAGGTGGTACTGGTCGAGCCGGGCGAAGCGCTCGGCGATGAGCAGCTCGCTGTAGGGCCGCAGCCGGGAGAAGTAGTCGACCGCGCTGCCGAGCGAGCCGGCCAGAGCGGCCCGGAACCCCGCCTCGAACGCCTCGCCCTTGGACCACTGGTGGTTGACCACGCGCTCGCCGACCAGCAGGTTCCCCACGGAGGACGACCACTCGTTGGACATGACCACCGCGTCCCGGTCGTGCAGCACGGCGGCCAGCACGGCCAAGGTCGAGATGATGCCGGTGACGGGCACGTGGCCGTTGAGGAAGCCCAGCTCCCGCGACCGCAACACCTGGTCGTCGAGCCTGCGCTCGGCCCGCACCACCGGCAGGCCGGTCACGGCCAGGGGGCGTTCGATGGCGGCGAAGCGGTCACCGGGCCGGCCCACGACGAACAGCGCGGGATCGGCCACCGGGCGGACCAGCTCGACCGTCACGATGGAGTCGATGCCGCCGCCGAACGGGACCAGCGGGCGGTTCCCGCCGGGCCGGACGGGCGACGGCAGGGGAGGGGCGTCGAGCGCCGGCGCCTCGATGCGCAGGCCGGACAGGTCCAGGCCGCTGCGGTAGGCGAACTCGGCCAGCCCGTCAACGTAGAACGAGCGCAGGAACTCGACCTCGCCCGGCCGCAGTGGCGTGTCCGGCAGCTCCAGCACCGGCGGAGCGGCGGTCTTGTAGTACGACACGCCCGCCAGCAGGAACACCCACCGGGCCGCCTCGGCCGCCGCGGGTCGGTCCCAGCCCGTGCCGCCGGGGAAGGCGAAGCGCTCGGTGAAGCGGCGCTCGCCGAGCGAGTAGCGGCAGGCCAGCGTGCCGGCCGCCGGGTCGACGTCGTAGCCGTCGTAGCGGAACGCGGTCATGCCAGAGCGGCCAGGGCGGCGAAGCGGCCGCAGGGTCGTGCCGCCCGATCGCTGAAGAACGGCGTCCCCGGCCCGGTCCCCACGGGGGCGACCTCGATCTGTGCCGGGGGGACGCCCGCATCGACCAGGACGCGCCGGTTGGCCGCCCAGAGGTCGAAGCGCCAGTGGCCCGGCCCGTCCGGTGCCAGCACCTCGCCCACGTCCGTACCGAACGCGCCGCGGGCGGCCTCGGCCACCTCGTCGCCCACCTGGTAGCGGGGGGCCTCGACGGCGGGCCCGAGGCCGGCGACCACGGAAGCGGGGCGGGCGCCGAGCGCGGCCATGGCCTCGACCGCGGCCTCCGCCACCCGGGCCACCGTTCCCTTCCACCCGGCGTGCACCGCCGCCAGCACCCTGGCGTGCGGCTCGAACAGGACGAGGGGCACGCAGTCCGCCACCATGATGGCCAGACCCACTCCGGGCGTGACGGTGACCAGCGCGTCGCACGCAGGCGCGCCCTCCGGACCGGTGGTGCCCCGACCCCGGTCGGCCGCGCCCACGACGGCCACCTCACGCCCGTGGGTCTGGTCGGCGAACACGCACCGGTCGAGGTCCAAGCCCAGCGCGTCCGCCGCCCGGCGCCGGTTCTCGATCACCCGGTCCCGGTCGTCGCCCACGTGCAGCCCGAGGTTCAGGCTCGCGTAGGGTCCCGACGACACCCCGCCGTCACGGGTGGTGACCAGGGCCTCCACGGCCAGGCCGTCGAACGCGGGCCACGCCAGCACGTCGAGGCCGGCGCGCCGGCGGTAGGTGGTGGTGGCGGGCACGGTCGGCGACATGGGACGCGACAGCGTACCGCCCAGCTGCCGAGCGCCGGGCGGTACGCCGTGAGGCTCAGGCCAGCAGGTACTCCATGATCCGGCCGAGCACATCGGCCCGCTCGGCCGGGGTGGCGAGCTGCTCGATGCCGTAGCCGAGCAGCACCGTGTCGCTCGTCGTGACCCCGGCGGCGATGTCGACCAGGGCGGTCGAGATCACGAACTCCGCCGCGCTCGGCGGGCTGCCGGCCGGGGCGCCTTCGGGCGTCCAGAGGCTGGGATCGGTCTCGAACCCGTCGGCGTCGAGCGTGCCGCCCGTGGTGGTGATGCGGGTGTCGTCCACGAACGCGCCTATCCCGCCCGACGCGGGATCGGTCACGTAGCTGACCTTCAGGTCGACCGAGCCACCCGCGTAGGCCGAGAGGTCGGCCTTCACGTTGGTCCAGCCCCCGGAGTTGCCGGTGAACGAGTTCCACGCCCCGGTGGTGCCCGTGGTCGCGCACCGCGGGCGGCCGAGCGTCAGGTAGTGCGCGAGGAACGGATGCATCTCCAGCAGGAACTCGTCCTCGCACTGGGTCGGCGGGTCGGTCGACGTGCCGCTGTTCAGGTCGGGGAGCGTCGTCCAGTTGTCGGTGCCGCTGGGCGCGGCCTCGATGATGACGTGGTCGAAGCCCACCTCGGTGCTGAACGACAGGGCGAACTCCAGCGCCGGGGCCTGGGCCGCGGTCACACCGCTGAGGTCCACGGTGCGGGCCAGCCGGGCGTAGCTGGCGTCCTGGTGGAGGGCGCCGGCGTAGCGTTCGCCTTCCACGGGACCGAACGGGCTGGCGCCCCCGGAGCCGAGGTAGGTGCTGTTCTGCTCGCCCACGAACAGCGGGAACTGGTCGGGTGGCAGCACATCCTTGGTGAGCGTGAAGGCGCCCACCTCGTCCAGCGGGTTGTCCACCACCGCCTGCCCGCCGAAATCGGCGGACACGCCGTCGAGCGGGGTGCCCGTCCCGCCGATGGCGACGGGGTCGGACAGCGTGGTGCGGGCGAAGGCGCCCAGGTAGTACTGCGCGAAGTCGTCCGCCAGCAGCAGGCCGCCCCGCGGGAAGGTGCGGCGGCGGCGGGCACTGCACCCAGTGCTCCGACCAACACGCCCGCGGCAATGACAGCCGACAACTTCGTCCTCATGGCCACCCCCTGGGCAAAGTTGGCGGTCAGGCAAACCCTCGCGTCAGAGCGACGCGGCGAAGGACTCGACGGCCTCCTCGGCCGAGCCCACTCCCACGTCGAGGACGAGCGCGCGTTTGAGGAACAAGTGGGCGTCGAGCTCCCAGGTGAAGCCGATGCCCCCGTGGACCTGGATGCACGTGCGGGTGGCCCGGTCCGCGGCCCGTGAGGCGACGATGCGGGCGGCGTCGACGGCGCGGCCGGCGTCTCCGGCCTCGTCGATCTCCACCCCCGCGACGGCCACCGCGGCTCGCGCCACCTCGACCGCCACACAGGCGTCGGCCAGCAGGTGCTTGAGCGCCTGGAAGCTGCCGATCGGCCGCCCGAACTGCACCCGACCCTGGGCGTAGCCGGTGGCCATGGACAGCGCGCCCGCGGCCAGCCCCACCTGGAGGGCGGCCGCCAGCAAGGAGGCGTCGCGCCGCAGCCGGTCGACCAGGTCGGGGCCTCCCACGGGCTCCCCGTCGGGCAGGGCGTCCACCACGTCCACCGGGGTGAGCGGGTCCAGCGGCCGCGCCATCGGGCGGCAGGCGGCCGCGTCCGGCGGGTCGGTCAGCCTGACGCCGTCCGGCGCCACCACCAGCAGCGCGTCCAGCCCGGCCCGGTGCTCGACGAACGCTGGCCTCCCCGCCGGCACCAGCCCGACCACGGCCTCACCCGCGCCCGCCGCGGCAGCCACCGGCAGGTCGAGGCCCGCGGCCAGGAACGACCCGATCAGCGGCCCCGGGGCCACCGCCCGGCCCAGCTCCTCGAACACCAGCGTGGCCTCGGCCATCCCCAGCCCCACGCCGCCCCGCGCCTCGGGCACGGCCAGCGTGAACGTGCCCAGCCCGCCCAGCGCGCGCCAGAGCTCGCGGTCGACGCCTCCCGGCCGCTCGGCCGCCGCCCGGCGGGCCTCGGGGGTCACGCGGTCCGCGAGGAAGCGGGCCAGCTCGGCAGCCAGGGCGGCCTGGTCGTCGGTCGGTTCGAGGTCCATCAGCGCTCCTTGGGCAGGCCGAGGAGGCGCTCGCCCACGATGTTGCGCTGGATCTGGGCCGTCCCCGCGGCGATCGACAGCGACAGGGAGTACAGGGTCTGGCCGACATGGTCGAGCTGGCGGGCCGAGACGCCGGTGGGGTCGTCGAGCGCGAGCCGGGCCCGGCCCAGCAACCTCAGGGCCAGCTCGCCCATGCGCTCGCGGGTCTCGTGGTAGGCCAGCTTGAACACCGACCCGCCCACGCCCGGGTTGCCGTAGCGGGCGGCCCGGGACACGTTGCGCTTGGTCAGCGCCCATTCGGCGTCCAGCTCGGCCCGCAGCCCGGTCAGCTCGCGGCGGATGCCGGCGTCGTCCCAGGCGGTGCCGGGCCCGAGCGGCGTCTTGCGGGCGATGTCGACGAGATCGGCCAGCAGCCGCATGGAGCCCAGCAGCTCGCTCACGAAGGCTGTCCCCCTCTCGAAGCCGAACGTGACCATGGCGACCCGCCAGCCGTCGTTCTCCGCGCCGACCACGTTCTCGACCGGGATGCGCACCTCGTCCAGGAACATCTCGCTGAACTCGCTCTCCCCGGCGAGCGTGCGCATGGGCCGAACCTCGATGCCGGGCGAGTCCATCGGCATCACCATCC
>JBKPRV010000027.1:0-6000 GCA_046734715.1 Actinomycetota bacterium
AGTCCACGGCCCGGCTGGTGGCCGATCGGATGCCATCGGGCGTGCGGCTCGTCGAGCGCGGACCACTCCGGTTGCGCGACCTGGATCGGCCCGAGGTCAGCTACGCCCTGGCCGGTCCGGGACTCCCCGAGCCCGAGCCCCGGGCCGGGCCCGATCAGCACGCGGCCGCCGCCAAGTCGATGGCGTCAGAACGGGGCGTGACCCGGAAGGAAGCTGAGGTGCTCGAGCTGCTCGGCCAGCACCTCACCAACGCCGAGATCGCGGCCCGGCTCTATGTCTCGGAGCGCACCGTCGAGAGCCACGTGTCGTCGTTGCTCCGGAAGTTCCAGGTGGCGAACCGCCATGAGCTGGCGCGCCTCGTGGAGCTCCCGGGAGCCGCGGGGGCACCGACCCTGCCGCTGCCCTCGGCCGCCGGCGGGATCCCCACCGCCGTGACGCCCCTGATCGATCGGGAGGAGGAGTCGTCGAAGATCGCCGCCCTGCTGTCCGGTCACCGCCTCGTGACCCTGGTCGGCGCGGGCGGAACCGGCAAGACCCGCCTGGCCACCCATGTGGCCTCGCGGGCGGGAGAGGCCGAGGGGCGTGAGTCGTGGTGTGCCGAGCTGGCATCCGTCAGCGGGGCCGAGGACGTCGCCGAGGTGCTCTTGGCATCACTCGGCGTTCGGTCCGGCGCCGAGGGGGATGTGCCCGCCCAGGTGGCTCGCTACCTCGCGGCTCGCACCGGCCTGCTCCTCCTCGACAACTGCGAGCACGTCCTGGCCTCCGTCGCCGCCATGTGTGAACGGATCCTCCAACAGGCGCCCCACGTCCGCATCCTGGCGACCAGCAGGGAGCCCCTCGGGGTCACCGGCGAGGCCTTGCTCCCGGTCCCGCCGCTGGCCACACCCCGCGACGACACCCTGGAGACGATCGCGGCGGCGCACGCCGTTCAGCTGTTCGTCGAGCGGGCGCAGAGCTACAGCCCGGCCTTCCGGCTGGACGGCGACAACGCGGTGGCGGTGGCCGAGCTCTGCCGTGCGCTCGACGGGCTGCCCCTCGCGATCGAGCTGGCCGCGGCGCGCATCCCGACGCTGGCTCCCCAGGAGATCGTGTCCCGCTTGGATCACCTCTTCCGTGTCCTCGGGCACCGTCCGGACCACGTCGACCATCACCGGACCCTCCGGGCGACGCTCGACTGGAGCTACGAGCTCCTCGACGACGACGAGAGGGATCTGCTGTCCCGACTGGCGATGTTCGCCCCGGGCTTCTCGCTCGCCGCTGTGGAAGCCGTGAGCGAGGACACTTCTCCGGACAGATATGTCCTGGACATCCTGTCCGGGCTGGTGGCGAAGTCGATGGTGGTCGCCGAGACCAGCACCGGGGTGACGCGGCTGCGCCTGCTCGAGACCGTGCGGGCCTACGGGCTGGAGAAGGCCAGCGACAGGGGCGTGCAAGCGGTCGCGAGGCAGCGGCACGTCAAGTTCTACACCGAGCTGGCCCAGGAGCTCGTCGGTCCCGCGGTCATCGCCGATGGCGACGCTCGCAGCCAGCAGTTGGCCGACGAGGCGTCGAACATCCGGTTGGCGCTCAACTACGCGGTCGACACGAACGACGTAGCCGCCGTGGTCGACCTCACGGCCGCACTGGTCGACGTCTGGTGCTTGTGGGGCTGGGGAGGCGCGATCTTGAACGCGCTCGAGGCAGTGCTCGACGGCGACGCCGCCGACGCGGGCCACGCCGATGCGCTGGCCAACGCCGCGTGGGGCGCATGGTCGCAGGGCCGCCATCCCCAGGCCGTCCGCTGGTGCGAGCAGAGCGCGGCCTGCTCCGCTTCGGCGGGCGAGCCGCCGGTCGCTCGCGCCCACTTCATCCTCGGTCTGGCCCGGCTGTTGGACGACGGAGATCGTCCCGGCGGCATGGCGCGGTGCGAGCAGGGCCTCGAGCAGCTGCGCCGGTCGCGCCACCTGCGCCGCTACGCGCACGATCTCGCCGCGTACAGCGCCTACCTTGCGGTGGTCGACGAGCCCGACCGCTGTGCCTCCGCTTCCGCCGAGGCGATGGCCATGGCGCGACAGCTCGGCGATCGGCGAACGCTCAGCGTCGCCCTCAACGCCCGGGGCTACCTCGCCATCGGCTCCGACGACGAGCGTGCTCGCGAGCACTTCCGCGAGGTCGTCGCCATCGGCGACCCCTGGTGTGCGGGGTCGGCCCATTGGGCACTGGCCTGGCTCGACGACCTCTCGGAGCGCGACTGGGCGGCGCAGCAGGGCTATCGACAGGCACTCAAGCTGTGGAGCGACACCGGGGATCGGCGGGGCATGGTCTATGCCATCGAGGGCATCGCCATCACCTTGGCTCGCGCCGGGCGCTTCGTGCCCGCGGCCCGGCTCTTCGCCGGCGCCGGCGCGATCGGGCCCGACGTCGGTGCCGGCAGCATGTCCCGCTGGAACACGTGGCGAGGCCGCCATCTGGCGATGCTGCGTGACGCGCTCGCCCCGGAGGAGCGCTCCGCCCACTGGGCCGCGGGGCAGCGGCTGGAGCTCGACGTCCTCGTCAAGGAGGCACTCATGGCGAGCACGGCCGCTGGCGCGCCGCGTTGCTGAGCCCGTCCAGGAGCGTTTGCCACCACTCGGCGAAGCGGAGCTGGAAGGTGGCGAGGGGGAAGCCGTGAAGGGCCGCGTGCTCGCGCGGGATGGTGTCCCAGCCGAAGTGCTCGACGACGACGCGGGTCTGGGCGCCGGTGGGGTCCGGGTCGTCCAGGTCGTCGAACCGCACATGCAGCTCGGTCTCCTGGTCGGGGGCGAAGCTGGCCTGGCGCCAGCTGAGGACGAGGCGGCGGGGCGGCTCCCAGGCGCGGATGTGGCCGACCACGAACGAGCTGCCGTCGGGGTAGGTCTCCACCAGCCGGCCGTCGGGTCCGGGCTCGAAGGCGAGGGCGCCGGTGCGGCCCTCGGTGAACTGGAACAGGCCGCTGGGCTGCCACCAGTCGGCGATCTGCTCGGTGAACGCTGCGAATGCCCGCGCCGCCGGGACGGGCACTCGCAGCGCGACCAGGACGCGGGATGCCTCGGTCACGATTCGCGTTCGAGATGAGCGGCGAAGGCGGTCAGCTGCTCGGCCCAGGCCCGCTCGGCGGTGTCGAGCCACTTCCGCAGCTCGGTCATCGGCGCCGATCGCAGCGCGTAGATCCGAACCCGCGCATCGAACTCGGGGTGCGTCTCGCTCACCAGGCCGTGCTGGCGCAGCACCCGCAGGTGCTTGCTCATGGTCGAGGGCGTGGTGCGCAGCTCGCGCGCGAGCTCGCCCGCCCGGTGCGGCCGCTCCGCCAGCAGCTCGACCGCCCGGCGCCGGACGGGGTCGGCCAAGGCCGCGAGCGTGTCGTCCAGCCCCGCGGCTACCGGCTCGCTCACTGCCAGCTGGTGGCCATGATCGGCTGCCCGATGGCGGCCTCCGCCTCGGCGCGGGTGACGTCGCGTACGTGGGACCCGAACGTCCAGTGGTGGCCTTCGAGATCCAGAGCCCGGTAGGTCCGATCGCCGTAGAACTGGTCCTGGGGCTCGGCGGCGATCACCGCACCCGCGGCCCGCGCCCGCGCGCAGTGCTCGTCGATGCCGCCCGGCAGCTGCACGTGGATCGACTGGGTGTTGACGGCACCCACGCTGGCGGGGCTGCAGACCCACTCCGCCCACTCGCCACCGAGCATGATCCGCCCCTGCCCGGCGTAGCTCATCTCGTAGTGGCACATCTCCGGCGCCTCCGGCGGACCGTCGATGGCCATCGTGACCTCGAACCCGAACGCTTGCTCCAACCAGGCCATGGCCGCCTTCGGATCCCGATAGTGCACGGCCGGCGTGAACACCTGCTTTTCCATACGAGAAATATTTACTCAAATCAGACACTATGTCAACCCTCGGCCGCTCTCGCGGGGCAGGCTGGGGGGATGAGCAACGGGGTGTCGTGTTCCTGCCGCGGCCCGATCACCGACGACGAGATGGTCAACCTGGTGGAGTCGCACAGTGGCCGGTCGGTGACGTGATCCATGCGGTGGCACGATCTCGGCGAGAGTGAGCCTCGCTTGGCGGAGTTGGCCCGCGAGCGGCTCGTCGACCCGGGCGTGCTGCTCGTGGTCACCATCCGTGGCGACGGCAGTCCCCGGCTGAGCCCGGTCGAGCCGCTGGTCCTCGACGGCGATCTCTGGCTGTCGATGATGTGGCAGTCGCGCAAGGCGGCCGACCTCCTGCGGGACGACCGGATCCTCGCGCACAGCATCGTCACCACCCGTGACGGAACGGAGGGCGAGGTGAAGCTCCGAGGGCGCGCCGTCGCCATCGACGACCCCGACCTGCGGGCGAAGTACTGCGACGCCGTGGCCATTCTCGGCTGGAGACCCGAGGAGCCCTGGTTCCACCTGTTCCGCATCGACATCGAGGACCTGACGCTGATCCGCTATGCGCGGAGCGGGGATCAGTACGTCGCCCGGTGGCCGAGCCGAACCGAGTTCGTCCGGCGGGAGACGTCAGCGACGAGCGTCGGAAGCCCCGAGCCCGTCGCTGACCTCTTCGACCGCCGGTGAGCCGCTGAGCGACTACGCGCGCAGGCGATCTGGCGGATCAGTATGTGGCTGGAGCCGCCGATGCCCGGGTGGTCCCGGCACAGCTCGACGGCTTCGTCGTAGTCGGTGGCGGTGATCACCCCGTAGCCGCCGACGACCTCCTTGGTCTCGGCGAGCGGCCCGTCGGTCGCCACGACCTGGCCGTCGTCGGCCGACACGACCCGACCGGGGTCGGTGAACACGTCGGTCAGCCGGGCGCCTCGGCGGTCCGAGCCGTGGCCGGTGGCGGCCGTCCGCTCGCCCCAGGCGATGTAGCGGGCGATCACCGCCTCCAGCTCGTCGGGCGGGCGCGGGGCGGGCGGCTCGGCGGGACCGTACATGTACAGCAGCAGGAACTCGGCCATCAGGTCCTCCATCCTCTCGGCCTGTGACCACATGACGAACGAGCCACACCGGCGGCGACATGCCCGACGACAGTTTCTCCGCGGAAGGGCCGCCCGCGCGCACGAGGATCAGCCGACGTCGGCGGATCGTGGTGCCTCGCCTCGGCCGCCAGCTGGAGGCGGGAGTTGATGCCGAGCTTCTGGTAGATGTGCCGGAGGTGGCTGCCGACGGTGAAGGTGGACACGTAGAGCCGATCGCCGATCTGGCGGCTGGTGAGACCTTCGGCGGCAAGGGCGGCGACCCGTTGCTCGGTGGGGGTGAGGCTGTCCCAGCCGGTCGCCGGTCGCTGGGCGGGCGCCTCGCACGCCGAGGCGCACCCCACGCCGGCGCAGGGAGGCTCGCAGGGCTGCACCACCGGCGCCGACGTAGGCCCGCAGGCGCTCGGCGAGCGCCTCGGCGTCGGCCACGCGCCCCGCCCCGCCCAGGCAGGTGATGGCCTCGGCCGCGACCTCGGCGGCCCGCGGGTCGGTGGGTGCCAGCCGTCGCAGCGCGCTTCCAGGAGCTCGGCCGCGGTGTTGATGTCGATCGCTTGGCCGGCGGCGGCCAGCAGCCAGTCCACCGCCATGTCGTCCTCGGTGACCAGCGCCCGCACGAAGTGGTAGGCGACCTCGAGCGGTGCGGTGCCCCCCGTCGCCAAGGCCCGGCCGGCGGCCAAATGCCGCGACCGCTGGGCCGCCACGCCCATGTCCTCGTACAGCGCCTCGCGGAGCAGGTCGTGGCGAAACGCCAGCCGGTCGCCCTCGGGGACGAAGATGCCGGCCCGGACGGCCTCGTCCATGACCTCGAGCACGGCATCGATGGGTTCCCCGCTCACGGTGGCCAGCCGTCGGGCAGGAAGTGGCTGCCCAGCACCGCAGCCCAGCGAAGCAGCGTGAGCCGGGAGTCGCCGAGGAACCGCAGGTAGCGGACGACCGACCCGCGGAACGCCACCGGCACCGAGGCGGCGTCGGCGTCGACCACGCCGTCGCGGGCGTGCAGCTGCCCGTCGGCGGCCAGGGTGTCCACGAGCTGTCTCTTATACACAT
>JBKPRV010000028.1:0-5081 GCA_046734715.1 Actinomycetota bacterium
GGGCCTGGGCGACATCGGGCCCGAGGCCGCCCTGCCCGTCATGGAGGGCAAGGCGCTGCTGTTCAAGCACTTCGCCGGGGTCGACGGCTTCCCGGTGTGCATCGACGTGTCCTCGGCCGACGAGATCGTCGAGACCGTCCAGCGCATCGCCCCCACCTTCGGCGGCATCAACCTCGAGGACATCGCCGCGCCCGAGTGCTTCGAGGTCGAGGAGCGGCTGAACGAGCTGCTCGACATCCCGGTGTTCCACGACGACCAGCACGGCACCGCGGTGGTCACGCTGGCCGCGCTGGAGAACGCGTTGCGCATCGTGGACAAGAAGATGGCCGACCTCAAGGTGGTCATCGCGGGCGTCGGTGCCGCGGGCGTGGCCATCAGCAAGATCCTCTTGCACGCCGGGGTGGAGGACATCATCGGCGTCGACCGGAAGGGCGCCATCTGGGCCGGCCGCGACGACCTCAACGTGGCCAAGCTCTGGTTCGCCGAGAACACCAACCCCGAGCGGCGGGAGGGCACGCTGTCCCAGATGCTGCCGGGGGCCGACGTGTTCATCGGCGTGTCGGGCCCCGGCCTGGTGACCGCGGCCGACCTGCGCACCATGGCGGACGACCCCATAGTGTTCGCCCTGGCCAACCCCGACCCCGAGATCACGCCGGAGGACGCCGACGGCATCGCCCGGGTCATCGCCACCGGCCGCAGCGACTACCCCAACCAGATCAACAACGTGCTGGCCTTCCCCGGCATCTTCCGGGGCGCGCTGGACGTGGCCGCCACCTCCATCACCGAGGGCATGAAGCTGGCCGCGGCCCAGGCCATCGCCGCCTGCGTGTCCGAGGACGAGCTGGCGCCCGACCACGTGGTGCCGTCGGTGTTCGACGTGCGGGTGGCCCCGAGAGTGGCCGAGGGCGTGGCCCGCGCCGCCATCCACGACGGCGTCGTCCGCATGCATCGGCCCCCGCAGCCGTAGGCCCTAGCCTCCGCGCCGTGACCGACACGGTCGAGGAGGAGCAGGACAACCACGGCGGGCACGCCGACGCGGGCGAGATGTGGCCCAGCGACCTGCTCGCCGCCGCCCTGGCCACGGGCACCGCCGGCCTCGCCGCGGTGCGCATGCTCATGGCCCAGCCCGACTGGGTGCACCGCCGGGTCGACACGCTCGACTATCGCGACGAGACCACCTTCCGGCGCCAGCAGAGCGTCCACTTCACGCTGCCGTCGGCGGCGCCGGAGATCAGGGTCGACGATGTCCGTTTCCGGCTGGTGCCCCTGGCGACGCTGCGCAAGGAGACGCTGGTCAACTTCAACTGCCGGGACGAGTCGGGCACGTCCATGCCCATCCTCACCCGCCGCCACCAGGGCCTGCTGACCGTCACCGGCATGATCGCCTGGGCCGAGGGGCTGCTGGGCGAGGCGTTGGAGGAGGAGGTGGCCGAGGAGATCGCCACCTGCCTGACCGGGCCCCGTGGGGACCGGGAAGTGGCCCGCCTCGGGTTCCTCACCGGGGGCGGCCAGCGGGAGGGGCTGCGGGCCGACGACATCTTCGCCCTGGTCCTCGACCGCCTGACCGACCAGTTCCTGCTGCTCACCTTCGTGTCCGACCCGCCCGGCACGCAGCGCATCGTCAAGTTCTCCTACGAGGAGCTGACCGAGCTGGCCCCCGAGCCGTGGCCCCGCGGCCCGCTGGCCGCGCTGTGCTGGATCCCCCGCCGGGCGGCGTCGCCCGCCGAGGGCCTGTTCAGCGCCGAGAGCTACCACTTCGAGGCGGACCTGCCCCACGGCGTCGACGTGCCGGTGGCCACGCTGTGGGCCGGGTCCGGGGACGACGACCTGATCTGCATCGACGTCGACCCCGGCGACCACCTGCGCATCGCTCTGCGCTCGCGCGGCCTGGAGCGGGGCGTGGCCGAGGTGCGCTGGTCCCTGCGCCCGGCCCGGCGGGGCTGGCTGCGGGCCGCCTGGTTCGCCACCGTCACCGCCGCCGTCACCCTGGGCGTGGGCGCCTGGCGGCTGGACACCCTGGTGGCGGGCACCCCGCTCGACGGCTCGGTGGCCCCGGACACCCGCACCCAGCTGGGCGCGGCCGTGATCCTCACGGTCGTCGGCGCCCTGGGCGGCCTGGTGGCCCGGATCGAGGAGCACCCGCTGGTCACCCGCCTCCTGGCCTGGCCCCGCCGCCTAGCGGTGCTGGCCGCCATCCTCCCCTTCGCCGCCGCCGGCACCCTGGTGGTAGGCCCCGCCGGCGAGGCGCGCCGCGCCATCTGGATCACCCTGGCGCTCGTGGCCGGCGTCATCGCCGCCATCTTCACGGTGGCCTTCCTGGTGCGCCCCACCACCGAGGCCGACCGCCCGCCCACGCCCCCGTCCCAGGACTGACCGGCCGCGGCTGCTTCCGGCGTCCGACGGGCCCGGCGCCGTATGCTGGGGCCCGTGGCCAGCCACGGGTCGCCGCCCCGCTTCAGTCTTCTGCGCCGTCACGCCCGCGGCGTGACGGTCTTGCCCAGTGCGGAGGGACCGTCGCTGCGGTCCGATCCCCGCTGGACGACCGAGCGGGCCCGCCGGGCGCAGCGCTTCCTGGACCGCCTCATCGCGCGCCAGCGATGAGTTCCCGGTGCCGGTGGCGTTGAACGCACATGACACCGTTGCTGGAGGGCAGGAACGTCATCATCTACGGGGGCGGGGGCAGCCTCGGAAGCGGCACCGCCCGCACGTTCGCCCGGGAGGGCGCTCGGGTCTTCCTGGTCGGCCGCACCGCCGCCCCGCTGGAGGCAGCCGTCGCCGCCGTGCAGGCCGAGGGCGGGAGGGCCGACCACGCCGTCCTCGACGCCACCGACGAGTCCGCGGTCGCCGACCACGTCCGCTCCGTGGCACAGGAGGCGGGGAGCGTAGACGTGTCGTTCAACCTGGTGAGCCGGGGCGACGTACAGGGCCTGCCGTTCCTCGACATCGCCACCGAGGACCTCGTCCGTCCGGTGACCACCGGCCTGACCGCCAACTTCGTGACGGCGCGCGCCGCAGCGCGGCAGATGGCGGAGCAGGGCTCGGGCGTGATCCTCAGCCTCACCAGCGGCTCGTCCCAGGGCACGGCGCCGATGATGGGCGGCACCGGTCCCGCCGACGGCGCCATCGAGAACATGATGCGCTACCTGGCCGCCGAGGTGGGGCCGAGCGGCGTGCGCGTCATCAACCTGTGGACCGCGGGCGTGGCCGACACGCTCACCGACGAGAAGCTGGCCGAGGTCGGTGGCGATGGCGCTCCCAAGGCCGCCGACGTGGTGGCCATGCTGTCGTCCATGACCACGCTCAAGCGGGCGCCGGTCATCGCCCAGGTGGCCGACACCGCGGCGTTCCTGGCCTCCGACCGCGCCGCCGGGATCACCGCCACCAACGTGAACGTGACCTGCGGGCTGGTCCTCGGCTGATCGGTAGGGTGCCGGGATCGAAGATCTCGCGACACTCGACGACTCAGCCTTCTCCGCCCTCGTGGAACGGCATCGGCGCGAGCTCCACGTGCACTGCTACCGGATGCTGGGGTCCTACGACGAGGCCGAGGACCTGGTCCAGGAGACCTTCCTGCGGGCATGGCGCTTCCGCGACCGCTTCGAGGAGGGCTCCGGCCCCGGGGTCCGGCCGTGGCTGTACCGCATCGCCACCAACGCCTGCATCGACGCCCACCGGCACCGGTCGCGGCGGCCGCCGTCGCTGGGGTCGTTCGCCGACATCCCCTGGCTCCAGCCCTATCCCGACCGACTGCTCGACGAGGTGGCGCCGGCGGGCGACGAGCCGGACGCGGTGGTGGTGTCCCGGGAGACCATCGAGCTGACGTTCGTGGCCGCCCTGCAGCTGCTGCCGCCGCGCCAGCGGGCGGTGCTGCTGGCCCGGGACGTGCTGGGCTGGTCGGCGGCCGAGACCGCGGCGCTGCTGGAGGTGAGCGTGGCCGCGGCCAACAGCGCCCTGCAGCGGGCGCGGGCCACGCTGGGCGAGCACATGCCCGAGCGGCGGCTCGACTGGTCCACCGCGTCGCTGAGCTCGGACGAGCGAGACCTCCTGGCTCGCTTCATCGAGGCCCACGAAGCCCACGACGCCGAGGCCAGCGCGTCCATGCTGCGGGAGGACGCCCGCATCACCATGCCGCCGTACCCCTACCTGTTCGAGGGCCGGGAGAACATCCGCCGCAGCCTCATCACCGCGTTCGGGGTGGAGGAGATGGGCGACTGGCGCCTCGTCCCCACGGCCGCCAACCGCCTGCCCGCCGCCGGCAGCTACCTCCGGGAGTGGAAGGACTCCGAGTTCCGGGCGTTCAAGCTCGACGTCATCCGCATCGTCGACGGCCAGGTCGCCGAGGTCACCACCTTCGGCGCATCCATGTTCCCTGCGTTCGGCCTCCCGCCGATCCTGGGCGATCAGCCCGACCCGGACACCGCCTGACCCGCGATCAATCGTTGTGCATCGTGATCAGGATCGAGGTGCCGTCGGGGCTGGTCCACGCCTCGCAGGAGCCGCCGCCCGCCCCCCGCTGGCGGTCAGGTGCCAGACCCGGCCGTAGCCGGCGTCGATCCGCTCGATCGTGGCGGAGCCTTCGCCGGCGTCGGGGCCGGTAGGGTCCAGCTGGGCGGCGAGGTCCTCCAGCGCGGCGTGGGCATCGGAGACGGACAGCACGGCTGCGAGGTCGGCCTCCAGGACCGTACGGCCCGGGGTCGCCAGCTCGGCCCGGTCCGGCATGCGCAGCCGGGTGTAGCCGGCCTCCGCGCAGTTGGTCTCCTCGCCGAACGGCTCGCCGGGCCGCGGCGACGGCCGCTCGTCGATGGCGGGCAGCAGGGCCGCGGTGCCGCCGGGCGCGGGGCCGGGGTCGGGGGACGGGAACTGGTGGGCGGGAACGGCAGGACCGCCGCTCGTGACCCGGAGGCCCACCTCGGCCCCCGCGGCCGACCACACCAGGTCGGCGGTGACGGCGACCTGCTCGCCCTCGGGGCCTCCGCCGGAGGCCGACCCGCTGCACCAGAGCAGGTCGGCGCCGTCGGGCTTCGGCTGCGACACCAGTACGGGGGCCGCCGGCGGGGCACCGGCCCCACCCGCCACGATGT
>JBKPRV010000029.1:0-9069 GCA_046734715.1 Actinomycetota bacterium
CTCGAGCCGGGCGACATCATCGCCACCGGCACGCCGGCCGGCGTCGGGCTCATGCGCCAGCCGCCGCTCTGGATGAAGGCGGGCGACGCCGTGAAGGTCGAGATCGACGGGCTCGGGGTGCTGGAGAACCCGATCGTCGAGGAGCCGGCCGCTGCATGACGAGCATCCACCGGGGCCGGTACGGCCCGCACGCACCCGATGTCACCTACGTCGACCACGCGTTCGCCGAGCAGCTCGTCGACCTCGGCGAGGTCCAGCTGAACTACGCCACCGCAGGCGACCCCTCCCGGCCGGCGCTCCTCCTGGTCCCCGGCCAGACCGAGTCGTGGTGGGGCTACGAGGCGGCGATGCCGCGGCTGGCCGAGCACTTCGAGGTGTTCGCCGTCGACCTGCGGGGCCAGGGCCGGAGCACCCGCACGCCGGGTCGCTACACGCTCGACAACATGGGCAACGACCTCGTCCGCTTCATGGACCTCGTCATCGCGCGGCCGGCGATCGTGAGCGGCCTCTCCTCCGGTGGCGTGCTCTCGGCGTGGCTCTCGGCCTACGCCAAGCCGGGACAGGTCGTCGCCGCGCACTACGAGGACCCGCCGTTGTTCGCCTCGGAGGTGCGACCGGCGACCGGGCCCGGCATCCGCCAGTCGATCGGTCCGATGTTCGACCTGTGGAGCACCTACCTCGGTGACCAGTGGTCGATCGGCGCGTGGGACGCCATGCGCGCCGCCGCACCCGACCGGCTGCCCGCCTGGCTCGGGGCGTTTCCGATCGACGAGGAGCCCCGCCAGGAGCTGAAGGAGTACGACCCCGAGTGGGGGCGGGCGTTCTGGACCGGCACGGTGGCCGCGTCCTGCGACCACGAGCGGATGCTCCGCAGCGTGAAGGTGCCGGTGCTGCTCACCCACCACTTCCGCACGGTGGACGAGACCACCGGCGTGCTCATGGGGGCCATGGCCGACGTGCAGGCGCAACGGGTGCAGGAGCTCCTCGGCCAGGCCAGGGTGACGGTCGACTACCGGTCGTTCCCGAAGGTCGGCCACTCGATGCACGGCACCGAGCCCGACCTCTACGTCGACACGCTGGTCGACTGGGCCGGCAGCCTCGACCGGTGAAGCTCGACGTCCACGCCCACTACCTCCCGGGGCTCTACCGGGACGCGCTGCGAGCCGCGGGCCACGACCAGCCCGACGGGTTCCCCTACATCCCGGAATGGTCGGCCGAAGAGCACGTGCAGGTGATGGACCGGCTGGGGATCGAGACGTCGTACCTGTCCGTGTCCTCGCCCGGCGTGCTCGGCGACGCCGATCTCGCCCGGGCGGTGAACGAGGAAGGTCGCCGCGCCGTGGTCGACAATCCCGGCCGGTTCGGGCTGCTGGCCTCGCTCCCGCTGCCGGACGTCGACGCCGCCATGGCCGAGATCGCCCACGGGAGCGAGCGGCTCGACGCCGACGGCTTCGTGCTCCTCACCAACGTCGACGGCACCTATGTAGGGGACGCCTCGTTCGCTCCGATCCTCCGCGAGCTCGACCGTCGCCGCGCCCGCGTGCTGCTGCACCCGACGTCGCCGGCGTGCTGGGAGCGGACCGCGCTCGGTCGGCCCCGACCGATGCTGGAGTTCCTCTTCGACACGACCCGAGCCGTGGTGGACCTGCTGCTCGACGGCACGATCGCCGCCCACCCGGACCTGGAGCTGATCATTCCCCACGCCGGGGCCGTGCTCCCGATGGTGGCCGATCGCATCCAGGCGTTCTCCCGGCTGCTCGCTCCGGACGTGGACGTGCTCGGTGACCTCCGCCGGCTGCACTACGACCTCGCCGGCCAAGCCGTGCCGCGCCAGCTCGACGCGCTGCGAACGCTGACCTCACGGGACCACCTGCACTATGGGAGCGACTACCCCTTCACGCCCGAGCCGGTCGCCACTGCCGCCGCCGAGCGCATCGACTTCCACCCCGAGCTGCGGGCCAACACCGAACGGCTCTTCACGAGGAGACGCCCATGAACGAGATCGAGCTCGCCTACGTCGGCATCGACGTCCCCGATCCCGGGAGCCTCGACGGGTTCTTCCGCGACGTGATCGGCCTGGTGCCGGGCGACGACCCGCACACGTGGCGCAACGACCGCAAGGTGCACCGGGTGATCGTGCACGAGGGAGAGCGCAACGACGCCGCGTTCGTCGGCTTCGAGGCCACCGACGAGGCCGCCTTCGACCGCGCCGTAGCTCGCCTCGGGGCGGCGGGCTTCGACACCGCCGGCGGGGATGCCGAGGAACGCAAGGTGCAGCGCCTCGCCCGCACCACCGCACCGTGGGGTGTCCCGGTCGAGATCGTCCTCGGCCTCGAGGACGCGCCGGCGCCGTTCTCGTCGACGCTCGTGCCCGGCGGCTTCCTCACCGAGGGCGTCGGCTTCGGCCACGCCGTGTTCGCCACCACGGCGTTCGACGAGTCCCACCGCTTCCTCACCGAGGGTCTCGGTCTCGGCCAGTCCGACTGGCTCGAGATGGAGATCGCCGCCGGCATCGAGCTCGAGGTCCGCTTCTACCACTGCAACGCCCGCCACCACTCGCTGGCCCTGGCCAAGGCGCCCTTCGAGCTGCCGCAGCGGCTCCACCACCTGATGTTCGAGACGAAGGAGCGCGACGACGTCGGCGCCGCCTTCGATCGGGCGTGGGCGACCGACCTCGGCATCCCGAACGGCCTCGGCCGGCACGACAACGACGGCATGTTCAGCTTCTACGTGGCCAGCCCGGCCGGCTTCCAGGTCGAGGTCGGCCACGGTGCCAAGGTCGTCGGCGACGACTGGAGCGGCAACCGGCGCTACGACCGCATCAGCGCGTGGGGCCACCAGCCCCTGCGGACCACGTGACCAGTGACGTCGCCATCGTCGGCTTCGGGCCGGTCGGCAGCGCGCTGGCGATCCTGCTCGCCCAGCGCGGCCGGACGGTCACGGTGCTGGAGCGCTGGCCCGAGCCCTACCCGCTGCCGCGTGCCGTGCACTTCGACCACGAGGTCGGGCGCATCCTGCAGTCGTGCGGCATCGGTGACGCCCTGCGGGCGGTCAGCGAGCCCGCCGAGATCTACGAGTGGCGCAACGCCACCGGCACCACGCTGCTCCGCTTCGGACAGCAGGGCGACGGCCCGTCGGGCTGGCCCGCGTCGTCGATGTTCAACCAGCCCGCCCTCGAGGCGCTGGTCGCCCGGCGCGCCGCCGACCTCGGCGTGGACGTGCGCCGCGGCGTCGAGGTCATGGCCGTCGACCAGCATGACGACCGCGTCGTCGTGACCGGCGCCGACGGCTCGACGGTCGCGGCGCGCTACGTCGTCGGCTGCGACGGAGCCAACAGTGCGGTGCGCGGGCTGGCAGATCTGCCGGTCGAGGACCTCGGCTTCTTCTACGACTGGCTCATCGTCGACGTGATCCTCGACGAGCCGCGCGTGTTCGACCCGATCAACCTGCAGGTCTGCGACCCGGCCCGGCCGACGACCGCGGTGTCCGGCGGTCCGGGCCGCCGGCGCTGGGAGTTCATGCGCCTGCCGCACGAATCGCTCGAAGAGCTCAACGACGAGGCCCGCGCCTGGGAGCTGCTCGCCCCGTGGGACGTGCATCCGGGCAACGCCCGCCTCGAGCGGCACGCCGTCTACACGTTCAACGCCCGCTACGCCCGGCGGTGGCGCGCCGGTCGCGTGCTCCTCGCCGGTGACGCGGCCCACCTCATGCCGCCGTTCGCCGGGCAGGGGATGTGCTCCGGCCTGCGGGACGCCGCGAACCTGGCGTGGAAGCTCGACCTCGTGGTCGCCGGTCGCGCCTCGGACGCGTTGCTCGACTCCTACCAGGAGGAGCGGCTGCCGAGCGTGAAGGCGGCGATCGAGTTCTCCATGGAGCTCGGCAAGGTCATCTGCGTGCCCGACCCGGCCGAGGCCGCCGCCCGCGACGAGGCCATGGCGGCGGGCGTCGGCGACGAGCCGGCGGCCGCCCCGGGGCTGCCCGACGTGACGTCGGGGTTCATCCACCCGGGCGCGCCGCACGCCGGCCGGCAGTTCGTGCAGGGCCAGGTCGGCGGCCGGCTCTTGGATGACGCCTGCGGGACCGGCTGGCGCCTCGTCGTCACCGGCGTCGATCCGGGCGAGCTGGGGCCGGACGAGCGGGACTGGTTCACGTCGATCGGCGGCGCCGTCGTCCTGCTGGACGAGCCCGACGCCGTCTTCTCCCGCTGGTTCGGCGAGCATGGCACGGCGTGCGCGCTGCAGCGCCCCGACTTCTACCTCTACGGCACGGCCCCGACGGCGACGTCGGCGACCGCGCTGCTTGCCGACCTGCGCCACCATCTCGCACGAGGAGCAACCACATGAAGCTCGCCAACCGCGGCGGCCGCGCCGTGCTCGTCCTCGACGGCGCGACCACCGATGTCGAGGAGGCGTCGCGCGGTCGCTTCGGCCCCGACCCGATGCATCCGTACGAGGACTGGCCGGCGTTCGCCGACTTCGCGGCGGGCGTCACCGCCGGCGCGGCGCCCCTGGTGGAAGGGGAGCTGCGCTGCCCGGTGCCGGCGCCGCGCCAGGTGTTCGCCATCGGGCTGAACTACCGGAGCCACGCCGAGGAGTCCGGCATGGCGGTGCCCAGCGTGCCGGCCACGTTCACGAAGTTCCCCGCCTCGCTGGCGGGACCGTTCGACGACGTCGAGCTCGTCGGCGGCACGGTCGACTGGGAGGTCGAGCTGGTCGCCGTCATCGGCACCCGGGCCGACCGGGTCGACGAGGCCGACGCCTGGTCGCACATCGCCGGCCTCACCGTCGGCCAGGACATCAGCGACCGCACGCTGCAGTTCGCGGCCGGCTCGCAGTTCTCCCTCGGGAAGTCGCGCCGCGGCTTCGGGCCCATGGGGCCGTGGCTCGTCACCATCGACGAGGTGGCGGACCCCGACGACCTCGCCCTCGGCTGCTCGGTCGACGGCGAGAAGGTGCAGGACGCCCGGACGTCGGACCTCATCTTCGGCGTGCCGCGCCTGATCGCCGAGCTGTCGGCGGTGCTGCCGCTCCTGCCCGGCGACGTGCTCTTCACCGGGACGCCCGCCGGGGTCGGTGCCACCCGCCAGCCTCCCCGGTTCCTGCAGCCGGGCCAGGTCCTCGAGTCCTGGATAGAAGGCATCGGCACCATTCGGAACCGATGCCTGTGACGATCCCGGCGCAGGCCCGCGCTCGGACGTCGACCTGTTCGGCACACCCACCCGGACCAGTGGCGGCTGCTGCGGGTGGACCCGGATCGCGTCAAGGCGGCGTTCAACGAGGTGCTCCGCCTCGAGAGCCCGATCAGCTGCTTCACCCGCGTCGCGCCGGCCGGCGCCGACGTCGGTGGGGCCGAGCTCCCCGCCGGCTCGCGGGTGCTCGTCAGCTTCGCCTCCGCCAACCGCGACGAGCGGCGCTGGGACGACCCCGAGCGCCTCGACATCACGCGCGAGAGCGCCGGCCAGCTCGCCTTCGGCCACGGCGAGCACGCGTGTGTGGGGATGGGACTGGCCCGCCTGGAGGGCGCCGCGGTGCTCAGCGCGCTCGTCGAGCGGGTCGAGACGATCGCGCTCGCCGGCCCCGTGGTCCGCAAGCGCAACAACCTCATCCGATCGTTCGCCTCGCTGCCCGTGAAGGTCTGCCCCGCGTGACCACGGAGGTCGTCCTCACCGGCACGGGCGTCCCGCACCCGCGCCCGCGGACCGCGGGTGCCGGCGTGCTCGTCCGCCTGGCGCTCCGCGCCGAGCACACCGGCGCCCCACCGATCGAGGTGGCGCTCCGGACCTTCGAGGTCCCGACCACGCCGGCCGTCGTCTGGACCAGCGAGGACGAGCGCGTCCGGGTGCTCGCGGTCGCGGTCCACCACGAGCCGGTGCCGGAGGCCGTCGCCTACCGCGTCGAGACGCCGGACGCGGTCGTGGTCATATCCGGCGACACCCGCGTCTGCACGGAGGTCGAGCAGCTCGCCCACGGCGCGGACGTGCTCGTGCACGAGGCCTGCCGGACCTCGGCGATGGCGCCGCTGATCGCCGGGACGGTCTTCGAGACGATCTTCAGTTACCACGCCGACACGGTCGAGCTCGACGCGATGGTGGCGCGTGCGGGCGTGCCGCACGTCGTCCTCACCCACCTGATCCCGCCACCGGACGCACCGGACGACGCCGAAGCGTTCGCCGACGACCTCCGCGCCGGTGGCTACGGAGGCAGGATCACCGTCGGCGAGGATCTGACGACCATCCGCGTGGAGAGGCAGAGCTGACGGACCGAAGTCGCGAACTGGCGATGACGACCGGGGAATAGCCCTGTGGGCGGCCAGGAGGCAACCGGATCAAGGAGACGCCATGACCACGACGCACGAGATAGAACCAGGTCGGCGCATCGATCTGGCGCGCGAGGTGGTCGGCCTCGAGCGTGCCGACCGGCGGGCCCGGCTCGTGGACCAGGTCGCGGGCCGGCCACCCCAGCGCATCGACGGGTTCACCATCGGCGCGCCGCGAATCGCCGGCGACCCACCCCACGGCGGCGAGATGCACCCCGATGGTGACGAGCTGCTCTACCTGGTCTCCGGCGCCGTCACGGTGACCCTCGAGCTGCCTGGCGGCCACACCCAGGTCGACCTCGGTGCCGGCGACGCCGTCGTCGTCCCCCAGGGGGTGTGGCACAACATCGCGACGCGTGAGCCTGGCCAGCTCATCCACATCACGCCGGGGCCGAACGGCGACGCCCGCCCTCGGCGGGCCGAGAGTCAAGCATGACCGGCACCGTCTAGACGGACGGGTATGGATTAGAGGGTTTCGGCCATGGATCGTCTCACGGCCGTCTGGCTTGATGGCGGCATGAGCAACGGCAGCGTCATCGACGGACTTCCCCGCACCCTCACGATCGTGGCCGCGGTTGCGACCGCGCTGGTCGGGGGCGTCCTCTTCGGGTTCTCCAGCTTCGTGATGCCGGCACTGCGGCGGCTGCCGGAGCGGGAGGGGTTGGTCGCGATGCAGTCGATCAACCGGGCGGCACCGGCTTCGCCTGCCTTCATGGTCGCCCTGATGGGCACGGCCGTGCTGTGCGTGGTGCTCGCGGTCATGGCCCTGGCCGGGCGGGACAGGGCGGCCGCGCCCTACCTGCTCGCCGGGTGTGCGCTCTACCTCGTGGCCATCGCCATCACCGGGATCTACCACGTGCCCCACAACGACGCCCTCAACCTGGTGAACGCGGCGGCGCCCGATGCGGGCTCGGCGTGGCGGACGTACGAGTCGGGCTGGACGGCGTGGAACCACGTGCGCACCGTGGCGGCGCTCGGGTCGGCCGTGGCCTTCGTGTTCGCTCTCGGCGCCGCCTGAGCCGTGCCGGGCACCCCGGCTAGAGGGGCATGCCGTGGTGGGGCGGGACCTCGCGGCGGCCTATGGCGTCGGCGCGGCGGTGGAGCAGGTCGACGGTGCGGTCGAGGTCCCGGGCGATGATGTAGCGGCGGGCCGCGACCTCGGTGACCGCGAAGTCGCCGAGCTCGTCGAGGTCGGCCTCGGTCACGTCGCGGCCGGAGCGGGCCAGCATCGCCTTCATCTCGTCGAAGGACATGCTCCGGCGGCCGGTGGCCTCGCCCCGGCGGGCGAGGTGCTCGGGGCGGTTGCGTGAGGCGGTGAACAGACCGGTGCGGAGCAGGCCGCCGGACGGGTAGAAGACCGAGGCCCGCAGCGCGGTGCCCTCGGACACCAGGTTGTGGTGCAGCGACTCGGTGAAGCAGCTGACCGCGGCCTTGGACGCGGCGTACACCGACGCCAGCGGCACCGGGGCGAAGCCGCCGTCGCCCGACGACGTGTTCACGATCTGCCCCGGCCGGCCGCCCGCGATCATGCGGGGCACGAAGGTCGACGTGCAGATGGCCATCCCGAACACGTTGACGCCGAAGCACCAGCGCCAGTCGTTCGGCTCCTGCTGCCACGGCTTGCCGCCCCCACCCGAGGTCACGCCCGCGTTGTTGAACAGCAGGTCGACCCGGCCGTGCGCGTCGTAGACCGCGTCGGCCAGGTCGGCGACGGCCTCCTCGTCGGTGATGTCGACGCAGTGGCCCGAGACCTTGCCCACCGCGCCCAGGTCGCCCACGGCGGCGTCGACCGCGCCGGTCTCGACGTCGGCGATCACCGCGGTCGCGCCCCGGCGCAGCAGGGCGCCGACGATGCCGCGCCCGATGCCGCCCGCCCCGCCTGTCACCACGGCGACCGCTCCCTCCAACTGGAGCGGGGGCGCGTCCGCCGGCACGTTCAGCCCTTCCACTCGATGCCGTAGTCGTCGAACCAGAAGCGGGCCTCGCGCACCGCGTTCGCCGGGGTGCGCCGGTCCAGGTCCTGGTTCAACCGGCTCGGTCTCGGCCCGATCTCGGCGGCGATCCCGGACAGGGCGTCGAGGTCGAGGTCGTAGCAGCGCACCGCGTTGAGCCCGAGCAGCAGGCGGGTCTCCTCCACCGGTACCTCGCGGAAGTCGGTGCCGAGTCGCACGGCGGTGTGGGGCCAGGTGCCCTCGGGGTGCGGGTAGTCGGTGCCCCACATGAGCGCGTCGAGGCCGTTGGCGTACCGGCGTCGGATCTCCGGCTTGCTCATGGCCGACGCGCCGACGAACACGTTGGTGCCGAAGTACTCCGACGGGAGCCGCTGGATCGTGCCCTTCGTCCGCGAGGACATCTTCTTCACCTTCCAGTTCGTGCCCCCGAACATCACGTCGGCCTTGAACAGCAGGTCGCCCACCCACCAGGACCCACACTCGACCGGCACGTAGCGGAGGTTCGGGAACCGGTCGAACTTGCCGGCCAGGAGCAGCTGCCACAGCGCACGGTGGGTCCAGAACGCCACCTCCAGCATGAACTGCGCCATGTTCTCGTTGTACGCCGCCATGTCCGCCTCGCCGGAGTGGGTGTGGACCACGAGCCCGGCTTCGGCGCAGGCGGCCCACACCGGGTCGTAGGACGGGTGCCCGTACGACGGCTGGTCGTGCCACATGGTCGGGATCAGGATCCCCTTGATCCCGGGCTTGCCGGCCAGCGACTCGATCTCGCCCACGGCCTCGTCGATCCCGTGCGTGACGG
>JBKPRV010000030.1:0-3344 GCA_046734715.1 Actinomycetota bacterium
GTCCAGGTCCTCACCGAAGCCTTCCACCACCGCCTGCACCGCCTGGGGCCAGCGGCCGGCGCGCTCGTGGTCGCGGGCCGCGGGCGCCAGCACGTCGCGGGCGAAGCGGGCGGCCGCATCGCGCAGGTCTTCCACCTCTTCGGCCAGCGCGAAGCCCGCCGGGTCGATCACTACAGCACCCCGTCGGCCGCCAGCCGCTCGATCTCGTCGGCGTCGAGGCCTAGCCACTCGCCGTAGATCAGCCGGTTGTCCTGGCCCAGCGCAGGGCTGGGGGAGAGAGGGAGCGGCTCGCTGCCCCGGAACCGAAGCGGGCTGTGGGGTACGACCATCTCGCCCAGGGCGGGGTGGTCGACCCGCCGCACCGCGCCCCGCTCGTGCAGGTGCGGGTCCTCGACCAGCTCCGGCACCCGCCGCACCGCGGCCACCGGTACCCGGACCGCCTCCAGCGCGGCCACCACCTGGTCGCGCCGCCGGGCCGAGCTCCAGGCGGTGATCTCGGACTCCAGCGCGTCGATGTTGTGGTAGCGCCGGCCGTTGCTGCGGAAGCGCTCGTCGTCGGCCAGCTCGGGCCGGCCCATGGCCTCGCACAGGCCCTGCCAGTGCCGTGGCGTGAGCACGATGAGCGCCACGTAGCCGTCGGACGCCGGGTACACGTTGTAGGGCGCGAGCCCGGCCCCGCCGTGGCCGTTGCCGGTCTGCGGAGTGGTGCCGTCCCGGTAGTACGAGGCCAGGTTGGAGGCCAGCGTCGGGTAGATGGTGTCGATCATGGCGATGTCGACGATCCGCCCCTGCCCGGTGCGCTCCCGCTCGTAGAGCGCGGTCATGATCCCGGCGTAGAGGTTGGCGGCGCCCAGGAAGTCCACGAAGGCGACGCCCGCCTTGACGGGGGGTGTGCCCTCATGGCCGGTGACGCTCATGACCCCCGAGTAGGCCTGGAGGGTGACGTCCATGCCCAGCCGGTCGCGGTCGGGCCCGTCTATGCCGTAGGCCGTGGCGCCGCCGTAGACCAGGCGGGGGTTGACCTCCAACAGCCGCTCCGGTCCCAGTCCGAGGCGCTCCATGACACCGGGGCCGAAGTTCTCCACCACCACGTCGGCGCCGCGCACCAGGTCGAGGAACAGCTCGCAGCCCCGGGGCGCCTTGAGGTCGAGCGTGACCGCGTACTTGTTGGAGTTGACGAGGGCGAAGGGCACGGTGGTCCCGCCGGCCGGGCCGCGGGCGGGCTCGCCCCCGGGGGCTTCGATCTTGAGGACCGTCGCGCCGGCCAGCGCCAGCAATGTGCCGCACCACGGGCCCTGGTAGATGCGCCCCAGGTCGAGCACCCGCAGGCCGGTGAGCGGCAAAGGCCGCGATTCCCTCGGGGTCTCGGGCGGTGTGGCCTCCGTCACAGCCGTAATCTACTAGGGGTAAGCGGAGGGGATGGGGCCGGCATGCAACTGACGAGCCAGAAGACCGAGCGAGGCGTCACCGAGCGCGACTTCACCGTGGACGGGCCCCGCGAGCCCGTGCCCGGCGTCCTGTGGACGCCCGACGAGCCCGCCGCGACCGGTGCCCGCCCGCTGGTGCTGCTCGGCCACGGCGGCACCCAGCACAAGCGGGTGCCCAACATCACCGCCCTGGCCCGCCGGCTGGTCCGCCACCACGGGATCGCCGCGGCCGCCATCGACCTGCCGCACCACGGCGACCGCATGTCCGAGGAGGAGCGCAGCCTGTCCCGGGAGGACCGCCGCCGCCGGATGCGCGAGCGCTTGCGGGCCGAGCAGGGCCACCAGCCGGCGTCCCAGCGCGCGGTCGACGACTGGACCGCCACGCTCGACGCGCTGCAGGCGCAGGACGGCGTGGGCGCCGGACCGGTGGGCTACTGGGGCGTGTCCATGGGCACGCGCTACGGGGTGCCGCTGGTGGCGGCCGAGCCTCGGATCCGCGCCGCGGTGCTCGGGCTGTTCGGCTGGGCGCCGGGGCCGCGGCTCGACGGCTACGACGAGGTGGCCCGCGTGATCACCGTGCCGCTGCTGTTCCTCGTGCAGTGGGACGACGAGGTCGCCGGGCGGGAGTACGCGCTGGCGCTGTTCGACCTGTTCGGCTCGACCACCAAGACGCTGCACGCCAACCCGGGACGCCACGTGGAGATCCCGCCGGCCGAGTACCAGGCGAGCGAGGCATTCCTGGCCCTGCACTTACTGAGCTAGCTGTATCACGGCGCGTCGTCGGGGTTGTATGACGTCACCGGGCGACGAGAGGAGTCGTGGCATGACCTGGTTGGGATGGGAGAGCCTCGGGGGCACGCTGACGAGCGGCCCCGGGGTGTCGTCGTGGGCGCCAGGACGGTTGGACACGTTCGTGCGGGGCACGGACAGCGCGTTGTGGCACAAGTGGTTCCAGGGTGGCTGGTCGGGGTGGGAGAGCCTGGGCGGCATCCTCACCAGCGAGCCGGCCGCCGTCTCATGGGGCAACGGCCGCATCGACGTGTTCGTCCGCGGCACCGACAGCGCCCTGTGGCACAAGTGGTACCAGAACGGCTGGTCGGGGTGGGAGAGCCTGGGCGGCATCCTCACCTCGGGCCCGGCGGTGGCATCGTGGTCCAACGGGCGGCTCGACGTGTTCGTCCGCGGCACCGACAGCGCCCTGTGGCACAAGTGGTACCAGGGGTCCTGGTCGGGGTGGGAGAGCCTCGGCGGCACGCTCACGTCGGCTCCGGCCGCGGTGTCGTGGGGCAACGGCCGCCTCGACGTGTTCGTCGCGGGCACCGACAGTGCGCTCTGGCACAAGTGGTACCAGGGCTCGTGGTCGGGGTGGGAGAGCCTGGGCGGCGTCCTGACCTCGGCCCCCGCGGTGTCGTCGTGGGGATCCGGACGACTGGACGTGTTCGTCGCCGGGACCGACGCCGCCATGTGGCACAAGTGGTACCAGGGCGCCTGGTCCGGCTGGGAGAGCCTCGGCGGAGTCCTGACGGCCGCCCCCGCCGCAGTGTCCTGGGCGGCCAACCGCATCGACACCTTCGTCGGGGGGACCGACAGCGCCATGTGGCACAAGTGGTGGGCGCTCGTGCCGACCGTGCGCCTGCACACCAAGGTGCTCACCGCGCCGACCGTGCCGATCGCCACCGCCGTCCAGCGGATGCAGCAGGTGTACGCCACCTGCGGCATCGCGGTGCAGCACGTGTCGACCGAGAACCTCAACCTCCCGGCCCTCAACGACTGCGACGTGGGCTCGTGCTCGGGCGCCACCACCGCGGAGCAGGTCCAGCTGTTCGCGAACCGCAACAACGTGGGAGCCAACGACGTGGTCGCCTACTTCGTGCGCTCGACGGTCCCGGCGTTCAACGGCTGCGCTTCGTTCCCGGC
>JBKPRV010000031.1:0-15772 GCA_046734715.1 Actinomycetota bacterium
CCCGCCAGCGCTGGTCGATGACGCTCAGCATCACCCGGCGCTCCAGGCGCCGCATGCGGTCGGGCGTGAGCTTGGACTCGTGCTCCTCGTAGCGCGTCAGCGCCTCGTTCATGAGCATCTCGTACAGCTCGTTGGTGGAGCCGGCCGTGCGGATCTGCTCGGGGGACAGGGTGGAGGGCCAGTAGCTCCGCACGTCGGTGAGCAGGCCCTCGAGGTCCCACTCCTCGTTGTACTCGCTGACGCAATGGGTCTCGACCAGGGTGTTGACCGCGTCGGGCAGCGCCTCCTCGATGATGCGCTCGCGCAGGTCGGCCTCGTCGAGGATCTGGTCCCGCAGCGCGTAGATCACCTTGCGCTGCTCGTTCATGACCTCGTCGTACTTGAGGACGTTCTTGCGGATCTCCCCGTTGCGCTGCTCGACCGTCGTCTGGGCCCGTTCGATGGCCTTGGTCACCATCTTGGCCTCGAGGGGGACGTCCTCGGGCAGGGTCTTGCCCATGACCCAGTTGACCGCGCCGGTGGCGAACAGGCGCATCAGGTCGTCTTCGAGGCTCAGGTAGAAGCGGCTCTCGCCCGGGTCGCCCTGGCGGCCGGAGCGGCCCCGGAGCTGGTTGTCGATGCGCCGGGAGTCGTGGCGCTCGGTGCCCAGCACGTACAGGCCGCCCAGCTCGCGCACCTTGTCGCCCGCCGGCTTGGTCTCGTCCTCGTGGCGGGCGGTGAGCTCCTTGAGGCGAGCAAGACCCTCCTCGGACTCGGGGTCGAGGCCCTCGGCACGCACGTCGCGCTTGGCCATGCCCTCGGCGTTGCCGCCGAGGATGATGTCGACGCCGCGGCCGGCCATGTTGGTGGCCACGGTCACCGCATGGAGCCGGCCGGCCTGGGCGATGATCTCGCCCTCCCGGAAGTGCTGGCCCACCTTGGCGTTCAGCACCTCGTGGGGCACGCCCCGCTTGTCCAGCAGCCGGGACAGGCGCTCGGACTTCTCCACCGAGATGGTGCCGACCAGCACGGGCTGGCCCGCCTCGTAGCGGGCGGTGATGTCGTCGGCCACCGCCCCGAACTTGGCGTCCTCGTTCTTGTAGATCAGGTCGGCCTGGTCGGCGCGGGCCACCGGCCGGTGGGTGGGGATCGGCACCACCTGGAGCTCGTAGGTGGCGGCCAGCTCAGCGGCGTCGGATTGCGCCGTGCCGGTCATGCCCGCCAGCTTCTCGTACATGCGGAAGTAGTTCTGCAGCGTGACCGTGGCCAGCGTCTGGTTCTCTTCCTTGATGCGGACGCCCTCCTTGGCCTCGACCGCCTGGTGGAGGCCCTCGGACCAGCGCCGGCCCTCGAGGATGCGGCCCGTGAACTCGTCAACGATCTTCACCTCGCCGCCCGCGACCACGTAGTCCTTGTCCCGCTTGAACAGCTCCTTGGCCTTGAGCGCGGCCTGGAGCTGGTGGACCAGGTTCTGGGCCACGCCGTCGTAGAGGTTGTCGATGTTGAGCTGCTGCTCGACCTTCTCGATGCCGTCCTCGGTGGGGGCGACCGTGCGCTTCTCCTCGTCGACCTCGTAGTCGACGTCGCGCTTCAGGCTGCGGCCGATGGAGGCGAACTTGTAGTAGAGCTGCGCCGCGTCCGCGACCCGGCCGGAGATGATGAGCGGGGTGCGGGCCTCGTCGATGAGGATGGAGTCGACCTCGTCGACGATGGCGTAGACGTGGCCCCGCTGCACCTGGCGCTCGCGGTCGGGCGCCATGTTGTCGCGCAGGTAGTCGAAGCCGAACTCGTTGTTGATGCCGTAGGTGATGTCGGCCGCATACTGCTCGCGCTTGAACGCCGGGTCGCTGTTGCCGGGCACGATCAGGCCGGTGCTGAGGCCCATGAAGTGGTGCACGCGGCCCATCCACTCGCGGTCGCGGGTGGCCAGGTAGTCGTTCACTGTCACCAGGTGCATGCCGCGGCCCGACAGGCCGTTGAGGTACGCGGGCAGCGTGGAGACCAGCGTCTTGCCCTCGCCGGTCTTCATCTCCGCCACCCAGCCGAAGTGCAGCGCGGCACCGCCCATGAGCTGGACGTCGTAGTGGCGCTGGCCGAGCACCCGCCGGGCCGCCTCGCGGATGGCGGCGAAGGCCTCGATCAGGATGTCCTCGAGCGTCTCGCCGCGCTCGAGGCGCGCGCGGAACTCGGGGGTCTTGGCCTTGAGGTCTTCGTCGGACAGGCGCTCCATCTCGGGTTCGAGGGCGTTGATGTCGGGCACCAGCGCCTGGAGCGCTCGGACCTTCTTGCCCTCACCGGCGCGGAGGAAGCGGTCGAGCACGCTCATACGGTCATCGAGTGTACCGACGGCCGGTGCGCGGCCAGCAGGCGGGGGGTCACGCCTCGGCCGGGGCCTGGGCCGCCACCAGATGGGTGACGGGCAGGTCGAACTCCCGCTTGATGCGGCTTACGGCGTCGAGCCCCAGCCAGCGGGAGATGCCCGGCGGCAGCGTGGACACGATGATCCCGGCCCAGTCCTCGTCCGGCCGGCCGCGCAGCGCGGCGGCCACCGCGTACACCGGGTTGGCGTCGCCCACCTCGCCGGTGACCTCGGCGCCGACCGCCCGGAAGGCGGCCTGGCCTTCCTCCAGCCGGGCCTCGGCCGTGGCCTCGATCTCGCCCTCCGACCATGCCCCCATCGGGTGCGTCACCGGCACCACGAGGTAGAAGCGGCAGTCGCCGGCCTCGCACAGGCCGCGGACGTGGTCCAGCAGGTGATCCTCCACCAGCGTGCGGTGGGCGACGACCATGTAGACGCTCATTGGCGGGCCCTTCGGGCAACGCCGACTGAGCGATCGGCCCTGCGGGCCGAGTAGAGCACTGTGTTGCTGGTTCGCTCGCCGTGCTCACTCACTGCGGGTCCCCTCCTCACTACCGCGGGCCCGCCTCCTCCGACCCAAAGGCTAGGCGAGGGCTGCGATCAGCGCAGGCGGTCGCAGATGGCCCGGCGCAGCGCCATGTCAGCCACTTCGTCGGCGGTGGGCCACACGTCGGCGGCGCGCCGGGCGCTCGCGGCCTGGACCAGCTCGATGCGCACGGGGCCGAGGCCATCGATCTCGCGGAAGACCAGGTCCATGGCCACCGGACTCGGCCGCGCCTTGGGCCCCCGCGCCTGGTGCTGGTGCCGGCCGATGGCGCGCCGATGCCGGCGGCGCACCACGTCGAGGGCCAGGGCGGCCTGCCGGCGAGAGACCTGCATCACCGCTCGTCATCGGCCGGTAGGCCCACGAACTTGAGCAATTTCTTCGACTGGGGGTGACATTGCCAGCACGCAGGGAGGTGAGGCATCGGCGCGCGGCGTTCGCGCCGCCGTCAGTCCGGCCACCCACGCGACGTCCACAGTCCGCAGCGCCCGGGCCGCGGCGGACAGCGTCGACCCCGTGGTGAGCACGTCGTCCACGATCACCACGGGCCGGCCGGCGGCGATCGAGCGGGACCCCGAGCGGGGCAGCACGATGGGACCCGCACGCCGGTCTTCCAGGGACCGGCCCGTCTGCGGCGGCCCCGCCTTGCGGGCCAGCAGCGGGGCGCACGGCGCCCCCCAGCGCCGTGCCACCCCGGCGGCGAGCAGCTCGGCCTGGTCGTAGCCCCGGCGGCGCCGGCGGGCCTCGGTGGTGGGCGCCCAGGTCACCACCACCGCGGTGGGCGGCGACGCCAGCGCGGCCATGGCCGCCGCCAGCCAGGCCAGCGCGGTGCGGTTGCGGTGGTACTTGAGGCTGGTCACCAGCTGCTTGCCGACGTCCTGGTAGGCGAGCAGCGACCAGCAGGCGTCGAGGCCCGCGGGCCGCGGACCTCCCGGAGCGGGCCGGAGGCCCTCTGCACACCGCCCACACGGCGAAGGACCGGACGGTGCCGTGGCTCCGCACCCGGGGCATCGCACCGGAAGCAGAGCCCGCAACAGCATGGCCCGAACGCTACGAGGGGGGTGTGACGGTGAGGCGACCGGCGATCGTCCGCCGCCCGACGAGCAGGCCACATCCACGCGAATTGGACGGAGCCAGCCGGCGGGCGCGGCCTTACCGTTCAGCGAATGGCCCTGCTGCGCCCCGTCACCGAGCCCCGCCAGCGGGTGCCCCGCCTGATCGCCGGGCTGGTCCTGTGCGGGCTCGGCATCGCCTTCATGGTGGCGGCCGACCTGGGCCTGGCCCCCTGGTCGGTGCTCGACCAGGGGATCTCCGAGCACACCGGCATCCCCATCGGCACCGTGAGCATCATCGTCGGCGCGCTGGTGCTGGCCGCTTGGATCCCGCTGCGGGAGCGCCCCGGGCTCGGGACGGTGCTCAACGTCCTCCTCATCGGGACCACGATCGACCTCGCTCTGCTGGTCCTCGACACCCCGGCCTCGCTGGCCGGGCGCCTGGGCTACCTCGCGCTCGGGGTGTTCCTATGGGGCCCGGGCACCGGCCTGTACATCGGCGCCGGCCTGGGGCCCGGCCCCCGTGACGGGCTCATGACCGGGCTGGCGGCGCGGGGCGTGGGCTCCATCCGGCTGGTCCGCACCGGCATCGAGGTGACCGCCCTCGCCGTGGGCATGGCGCTGGGCGGGTCGGTGGGCCTGGGCACCCTGGCGTTCGCCTTCACCATCGGGCCCAACGTCCAGCTGTTCCTGCCCCGGCTGACCCTACGGCCGGTGCTGGAGGGTGCTTAGCTGCGGGGATGCCCGACCAGGCGGGAGAGCTGCTGGCCGAGGGGCGGGAGGCCGAGGTCTTCCTCCAGTCCGACGGCACCGTGCTCAAGCTGTGGCGCGACCCCGGCTCCGGCGACCGGGCCCGGCGCGAGGCCGCGGCGCTCACCGCGCTGCGGAACGCCGCGTGCCGGGTCCCCGCCTCGCTCGGCACGGTGGAGGTGGCGGGGCGCCCCGGCCTGCTGATGGAGCGGGTCGAGGGCGAGGACCTGCTCGCGCTGCTCGGCCGCCGGCCGCTGACGGTGCTGGCCGTGGGGCGGGCCCTGGCCCGGGCGCACCTAGCCCTGCACGAGCCCACCGCCCCCGGCGAGCTGCCCGAGCTCCACGACCTGCTGCGGGAGCGCATCATCCAAGCCGAGACGCTCCCGGACGACCTCCGGGCCCGGGCCCTGGCGCTGCTCGACGACCTCCCCCGCGGCGACCGGATCTGCCACGGTGACCTGCATCCCGGCAACATGCTGGGCGGCACGGCCGACCCCGTGGTCATCGACTGGGGCGACGCCAGCCGGGGCGACCCCACCGCCGATGTGGCCCGGTCGGAGCTGCTGTTGCGGATGGGCGAGCTGCCGCCGGGCTCGCCGGTGGTGATGCGCACGCTGGCACGCGTCGGCCGCCGGCTGCTGATCACGACCTACCTGGGCGGTTACCGGCGGGGCCGGCCGCTGGACCCGGCCCGGCTCGACCGCTGGCTCACGGTGCGGGCCGCGGCCCGGCTGAAGGAGGGCATCCCCGAAGAGACCGCTCGCCTGCTCCGGCTGGTGAACGACGCGTTCGGGGCCTGAGCCGGCGGGGCTACACGGTGTTCCTGGTCTGAGCAGAGCTCAGACAGTGCCGGCCCGCAGCCAAGTGCGCAGCGCGGCCACCAGCCGGGCCTCCACCGCCCGTCCGGTGCCCCGGACCAGCGCGTGGCCCATCCAGATCACGACGAACAGCACGGCCACCGCCAGCGGGGCGGCGCGCCATGTGAGGGTGGAGACCACCCGCTCGACCGTGCTGTGGGGCTCGGTCACCGGCTCCCAGCTGTTGAGCCGGGCGACCCGGCCCAGCACCACGCCCACCGCGCACACCAGGTGGACCGCCACCTCCATGCCCGGCCGCCAGCGCCCGAGGCCCTCGGCCTCCAGCCAGCGCCCGGCCTCCCGTAGCACCAGCGTGTAGATCACGAACCCGGCGGCCACGAAGGCGGCGTAGGCCGGCAACACGCCGCCCACCACCGCCAGGTCACTGCGGGCGGTCACCACGTCGCCCCGCAGGTGCACCAGGTCGGTGACCACGTAGGGGGCGTTGGGCAGGAACAGCACGAGGAGACCCAACCCCAGCCACCACCCCAGTCCGCGCGGGCCGCGGTGGCGGAACAGGGGCACCGCCAGTGCCAGCGGGACGGTGGCCAGGATCAGGTTCCAGGTCATCCAGAACCGGTTGCGGACGACGACCTCGGCCAGGGGACCGAGCAGCGAGTTCGCGTGGCCCATGGCCACCATCGTGCCCGATCCCCTGTGCCCAGGGGGCGCGTGAAGCTCAGTACCGGTAGTGGTCGGGCTTGTAGGGGCCCTCGACCGGCACGCCGATGTACTCGGCCTGGTCGCTGGTCAGCTTGGTGAGCTTGACCCCGAGAGCGTCCAAGTGGAGCCGGGCCACCTTCTCGTCGAGCTGCTTGGGCAACACGTACACGCCGAGCGGGTAGTTGCCGGTCTTGGTGAACAGCTCGATCTGGGCCAGCACCTGGTTGGTGAAGCTCATCGACATCACGAAGCTGGGATGCCCGGTGGCGCAGCCCAGGTTCAGCAGCCGGCCCTCGGCCAGCACGATGATCGAGTGCCCGTCGGGGAACACGAACTCGTGCACCTGGGGCTTGATCTCGACCTTGCGGACGTCGCTCATGCGGGCCAGGCCGGCCATGTCGACCTCGTTGTCGAAGTGACCGATGTTGCCCACGATGGCGTTGTGCTTCATCCGGGCCATGTGCTCGGCCGAGATGAGGTCCTTGTTGCCGGACGCAGTGACGAAGATGTCCGCCCGGTCCACCACGTGGTCGAGGGTGTCGACCTCGTAGCCCTCCATCACGGCCTGCAGGGCGCAGATGGGGTCGACCTCGGTCACGATCACCCGGCAGCCCTGGCCCCGCAGCGACTGGGCGCAGCCCTTGCCCACCTCGCCGTAGCCGCACACCACGGCCACCTTGCCGCCGAGCATGACGTCGGTGGCCCGGTTGATGCCGTCGATCAGGCTGTGCCGGCAGCCGTAGAGGTTGTCGAACTTGGACTTGGTGACCGAGTCGTTGACGTTGATGGCCGGGAACAGCAGCTGGCCGTTCTCGGCCATCTGGTACAGCCGGTGGACTCCGGTGGTGGTCTCCTCGGTGACGCCCTTGATGGCCGCCGCCGTCTCGGCCCAGCGGCCGGGGCGCTCGGCGATGGTGCGCTTGAGGAGGTCGACGATGACGTGCCACTCCTCGGGGTCGTCCTCGGTGGCCTCGGGCACCGCACCGGCCCGCTCGTACTCGACGCCCTTGTGGACCAGCAGCGTGGCGTCGCCGCCGTCGTCGAGGATCATGTTGGGGCCACCGCCGTCCGGCCAGCGCAGGGCCTGGTCGGTGCACCACCAGTACTCCTCCAGCGTCTCGCCCTTCCAGGCGTACACCGGCACGCCCTCGGGGCGGTCGAGCGTGCCGTTGGGGCCGACCACGACCGCGGCGGCGGCGTGGTCCTGGGTGGAGAAGATGTTGCAGGACACCCAGCGCACGTCGGCGCCGAGCACGGTGAGGGTCTCGATCAGCACGGCCGTCTGGATGGTCATGTGCAGCGAGCCCATGATGCGGGCGCCCTCGAGGGGCCGGGCATCGGCGAACTCGGCGCGCAGGGCCATGAGGCCGGGCATCTCGACCTCGGCGAGGTCGATCTCCTTGCGGCCCCAGCCGGCCAGGGTCAGGTCGGCGACCTTGAAGTCGCCCTCTCGGAGGATGGTCATGGGATCTCCCTGATGACGTCGGTGAGCTTGCGCCGTCACCGGGCCGGGTGCATCCAGCACCACCCATCTCAGCCCGAGGCGCATCGAGTCTAACCACGTGGAGAGCGAACGCCGAGAGGCGCGTCGTCTTGGCGAACCGTCGCCGTGCTTCTGGGAGTCCTCGCTGGTGAGCCGGTGGTCGACCGCTCAATCGCGGACTCTTGGGCTGTGGCGAACGCCCTACCCGCTCGGCCTCTGGCACTCGGAAACTCACTCGGGGCCGGCGGGCGCCGGACCCTAAGGTCGTGCGGCTGTGCCTGGTGCCGATCCCCCAGCCTCCCGGCGGGCGGCGCGCCTCCTTGCCGCCACGCTCCGACCCGAGGCGCGAGGCCTCGCAGGCATCATCGCGGTCCTGGTCGTGGCCATGGTCCTGCGCCTGGCCATGCCGGTGCTGCTGGGCCGGTTCGCCGACGACGCCCTGAACGGCGCGGGCGTCGACCAACTGACCCGACTGGCCGTGGCGTACACGGTGGCCGCACTGGCCTGCAACGGGCTGGACCTGGTCGTCGTATGGCGCTCCGCCCACGTGTCCTGGCGGGCCGGCAACCGCCTGCGGGAGCGGCTCGCGGCCCATGCCCTGCGACTGGAGCAGGCCTGGCACGGCCGCCACAGCCCCGGCCAGCTGATCGAGCGCATCGACGGCGACGTGGAGGCCATGGGCACCTTCTTCTCCGGCATCGCGGTGCACCTCGTCGGCAACTTCATCCTGGTGCTGGGGATGGTGGTGGTGGCCGCCGCCATCGACCCGATCACCGGCCTGGTGCTGGCCGTGACCGCCGTGGCCGGCGCCACGGTGATGGTCAAGCTGCGGATGACGGCGGTGGCCGCCCGGGAGGCCGAGCGCGAGATCAACGCCCAGCTCTACGGCGACCTGGAGGAGCGGCTCGGCGGGCTGGAGGACATCCGCGCCAACGGCGGCGGCGACTACGCGGTCCACCGCCTGCACGGCCACAGCGCCCGCTGGTGGCGGGCCGCCCGCTTCGCCAGCCTGCGGGGCGACGGTGCCCACGCCATGGCCGCCCTGGTGTTCGGGCTGGGCACCGCCGGCACGCTGGTGGCCGGGATCCTGCTGCAGCAGCGGGGTGTGATCACCGTCGGCGCCGTGCTCACGCTCTACCGCTACGCGGACATGCTGCGGATGCCGCTGGAGCGCATCGCCGAGCAGCTCAAGGAGTTCCAGAAGGCCATGGCCGGCGCCCGCCGCGCCTCGACCATGCTGGCCACCGAGCCCGCCATCGCCGACGGCCCGCTCGACGGGTCGGCCCTGGCTCCGGGCGCCCTCGCCGTCGACTTCGAGGCCGTCAGCTTCAGCTACGACGGCCGCACCCACGCGCTGCGGGACGTCGAGTTCCACCTCGCCCCCGGCACCCAGCTCGGCGTGGTGGGGCGAACGGGCAGCGGCAAGACCACGCTGGGGCGGCTGCTGGCCCGCTTCCGCGATGCAGGCGAGGGGACGGTCCGCATCGGCGGGGTGGACGTGCGCGACCTCGCCCTGCCCGCGCTGCGCAACCGGGTGGCGGTGGTCACCCAGGACGTCGAGCTGTTCCGCGCCTCGGTGCGCGACAACCTCACGCTGTTCGGCGCCCGGGAGGCGAGCGACGCCGACCTGATCGGCCTGCTCGACCGCATGAGCCTCGGCGCCTGGTTCGCCGCGCTGCCCGACGGGCTGGACACCCGCCTCGGCGGCGAGCACGGCCTGTCGGCCGGCGAGGGCCAGCTGCTGGCCTTCGCCCGCGCGCTGCTGGCCGATCCGGCCGTGGTCGTGCTGGACGAGGCGTCCAGCCGGCTGGACCCGCTCACCGAGGAGCGCATCGGCGAAGCCACCCAGGCGCTGCTGGCCGGCCGCACCGCGCTGGTCATCGCCCACCGGCTGGACACGCTGGCCCGCGTCGACGAGATCGCGGTGGTGGACGCCGGTCGCATCGTGGAGCACGGCTTTCGGGCCGAGCTGGCCCGACGGCGCCACGGCCGCTACGCCCGGCTGGTCCGGGCCGCCCGGTTGGACGCCGAGCCCGAGGAGGCGACGGCGTGAGCCCCGGGGCCACCAGCCGCGCAGCCTTCCGGACGTCGACCCTCCGGGTCGCCATGAGACTGGTGCGGCAGGAGCCGACCGCCTACCTGACGTGCCTGTTCGGCTTCGTGCTGTTCTTCTCGGTGCCGCTGCTCGCCGGAGCCGCGGTCAAGGTCATCCTCGACGCCCTGGCATCCGGCGCCGGCGCGCCGTGGGGCCTGCTGGCCGTCCTCGTGGGCCTGGAGGCGGCCCGCTGGTCGCTGCTGGTGGTCGTGGCCGTCCAGTGGCACGGCTGCTGGGTCGGCTGGCACACCGTGCCCCGGGTCAACCTGCTCCGGTCACTGGTGTCGGACCCCGGCCCGGCCACGGGTCGGTTGCCCGGCGCTCCGGGCGAGGCCGTCAGCCGCTTCCGCGACGACGTCCAGGACCTGAGCATGGTGCTCGACGTCGTCATCGACCTGAGCGCTTCGGTGCTGGCCGGGGCGGTGGCACTGTGGGTGCTGCTCACCATCGACGCCCAGGTGGCGGTGGCCGTCCTGGTCCCGGTGGTCATCGCCACGGTGGGCTGCATCTGGCTGGGCCCCCGCCTACGGGTGTGGCGGCGGGACGCCCGCGAGGCGACCGGGCGCGTCACCGGCTTCATCGGCGACGTGTTCGGGGCGGTGCTGGCGGTGCAGGCCGGCGGGGCCGAGCGGGCGGTGGGCGGGCGCTTCGGCCAGCTCAACGCTGCCCGGGCCCGGGTCAGCCTCCGTGACCAGGTGGGGTCCGAGGTGGTGCGCTCGCTGGGCTACGGCACCGGCGAGGTGGCCGCGGGGGTGGCGCTGCTGGTGGTGGCCTCGTCCTTCGCCGGCGGCGACCTGAGCGTCGGCGACCTGGGCCTGTTCGCGGCCTACGCCTCGCTGATCGCCGACCTGCCGAAGTGGGTGGGCCGCTACCTCGTCTACCTGCGCCAGGCCGACGTGTCGGTCGACCGGCTGGCGGCGCTGCTGCCCGAGCCCGACCGGGCCGGCGTCACCGCCGCCACCCTCACCCACCTGCGCCACGGGCCGCCCGCGCTGGCCGTCCGGCACCGGGCCGCGGCCGGCGACGAGCGGCTGGAGGAGCTGCGGGTCGAGGGCCTGACCGTGACCCACCCCGGGTCGGGCCGCGGCATCGAGGGCGTCGACCTGGTGGTGCGGCGCGGCGAGCTCGTGGTGGTCACCGGGCCGGTGGGCGCGGGCAAGACCACCCTGGTGCGGGCCCTGCTGGGCCTGGTGGGCCGCGACGCGGGCACGATCGGCTGGAACGGCACCGCGATCGACGACCCGTCCACCGTGCTGGTCCCACCCCGGGCGGCCTACCTGCCCCAGGTGCCGCGGCTGTTCAGCGAGCCGCTGGCGGCCACGGTCCTCATGGGCGTGCCCGGTGACGACCTCGACGAGGTGCTGTGGCTGACCTGCATGGACGAGGACCTGGACCGCATGCCCGACGGTGCCGCCACGGTCATCGGCCCCAAGGGCCTGCGGCTGTCCGGCGGCCAGATCCAGCGGGCCGGTGCGGCCCGTGCCCTGGTGCGCCGGCCCGAGCTGCTGGTGGTGGACGACCTGTCCAGCGCGCTGGACGCCGACACCGAGGCGCGGGTGTGGGACCGGGTGGCCGAGCGTGGCTTCGAGACCGCGCTGCTGGTGAGCCACCGGCCCCACGTGCTGGAGCGGGCGGACCGAGTGGTGGTACTGGACGGTGGCCGGGTCGTCTCCGCTACTAGCCGGGCACCGGGCTGAGCTCGACGGGGATGCCGTTGAGCACGGCGTTGCCCGACAGCGGGTCGAGCAGTTCCTCGTCGGCCAGCAGGTTGGAGTTCACGCCCGCATACCGCCGGGCCACGCCGAGCTCGACGCCGTCGAGGTCATGGCCCCAGCCGTGGGGGATGCTGACCACCCCGGGGCGGATGTTCTCGGTGACCTCGACCGGGATCGTCACCTTGCCGGTGCGGGAGGCGACGTTCGCGTCGGCCCCGTCGGTCAGGCCCAGCCGGGCGGCGTCGTCGGGGTGGACGTGCACGGTGCAGCGGGGCTTGCCCTTCACCAGCACCTCGACATTGTGCATCCACGAGTTGTTGGAGCGCAGGTCGCGCCGGCCCACCAGCGTCATGCCGTTGGTGGGGGCGTCGAGCGCGGCCCGTAGTCGGGCGACGTCGGCGACGATGAGCTCGGGCGCCAGCTCCACCATGCCCGAGGGCGTGCGCAGCACGTCGGGCAGCCGGGGCTCCAGCGGGCCGAGGTCCACGCCGTGGGGCTGGTCCAGCAGCACGTCGAGCGACAGGCCGCCGGGGTTGGCGCCGAAACCGTCCCCGTAGGGACCGGTCCGCAGCATCAGGTCGATCAGCCGCTCGGGCCCCGTGCGCTCGCCGAGCAGGGCGATGATCTCCTCGGCGTCGCGACCGGCGATGGGCCCGGTCTCGTCGGCCACCGCCGCGCCCACCAGCGACTGCACCACGAGGTCGTCCACGATCCCCGGATCGGCGGTCGCGCCCATGCCCTGGAGCACCAGCGCCAGGCGGGCCATCACCTTCCACTCGTCGAGCTGGCCCTCCTCCAGCGGCAGGATCGGCGGGCTGTAGTTGGCCACGTTGCGCAGCGCCAGTTGGAGCAGGGCCAGGTCGTAGTGGCCCTTCTGCAGGGCGGTGGGCACCGGCAGGATGACGTCGGCGTGGCGGGTGGTCTCGTTGATGTAGGGGTCGACGGCCACGTAGAACTCGAGCGTCGCCAGGGCCGCGTCGAGCCGGCCCGCGTTGGGCGTGGACAGCACCGGGTTGCCGGCCACCGTGACCAGGGCGCGGATCTGGCCGTCGCCGGGCGTGTCGATCTCCTCCGCCAGGCACGCCACCGGCAGCTCGCCCATGGTCTCGCCCAGTCCCCGCACCCGGCTGCGGCGCCGGTGCACGGTGAGCCCCCGGCCGACCCGCGGCTTGCCCCGGGTGTTGGCCGCGCCCGCCGCGGCCTTGGAGAACATGGCACCGCCCGGGCGGTCGAGGTTGCCGGTCAGGGCGTTGAGCACGTCGACCAGCCAGGACGTCACCGTGCCGTACAGCGCGGTCGTGGTGCCGATGCGCCCGTACACGCAGGCGGTGGGGGCGGCGGCCAGGTCGTGCGCCAGCCGGCGGATGGTGGCGGCGTCGACGCCGGTGACCTCCTCGACCGCCTCGGGCGTGAACGGCTGGGCCGCGGCGATGGCCTCGTCGACCCCGCTGAGGTAGTCCCCCGCCGGCCCCGGGTCCACCAGGCCGTCCGCCGCCAGCACGTTGACCAGCGCCATGAGCAGGAATGGATCGGCGCCCGGGCGCACGGCCACGTGCTGGCTGGCGACCTGGGCGGTGCGGGACCGGCGCGGGTCGACCACCACGAGGGTGCCGCCCCGCTCGAGCAGCGCCTCGATCTTGCCCGGCCAGTCGGGCGCGGTGGCGAGGCTGCCGTTGGACTCGTACGGGTTGGCCCCCAGCATCAGCAGGAAGTCGGTGCGGTCGACATCGGGCACCGGCACCGTGAGGCCCCCGCCGAACATGAGGCCGGCCGAGATCTCCTTCGGCCGCTGGTCGACGGTGCTGGCCGAGAACACGTTGGTGGTGCCCAGCGCCCGGATCAACGGCCGCAGGTAGAGCATGCCGGCCAGGGTGTGGGCGTTCGGGTTGCCCACGTACACCGCGGCGACGTCGCGCCCGTGGGCCTCCATGATCGGCAGCATCCGGGCCTCGATCTCGGCGAAGGCCTCGTCCCAGGACACCTCGACGAACGCGCCGTCGCGCTTGACCATGGGCCGGCGCAGCCAGTCGGGGTCCTCGTGCAACTGCTTGAGCGTCGAGCCCTTGGGGCAGATGAAGCCATGGCTGAACACGTCGGCGCGGTCGCCCCGGATGCGGGTGACGGCTTCGTCACCGTTCTGGCCCCGCAGGCCGATCTCCAACCCGCAGCCGGCCTCGCACAGCGGGCAGGTACGGAAGACAGTGCGCGTCGCAGCGGGGTCGCTCATTGGCGCACCCTTCGGGCTGCGCGCAATGAGCGCTCGGCCCACGGGGCCGAGTAACGCACTGTGTTCCTGATTCGCTCGACAAGCTCGCTCATGTCCTCCATGCTCGCACGATCCGGCGGCGCAGGCCCTTTACCTGAGAGGTCAAGGCGGTTGTGCCGGTAGCACTAGCCTCGGTCGGGTGGTGGACGGTACGCATGGACCCTTCACCCTCACCCGTCCTCGCCTCGACCAGCGGCTGGCCAACGCCGGCCATCGCCGCCTGACCTCGGTAGTGGCCGGGGCGGGGTTCGGCAAGACGACGCTGCTCACCTCGTGGGCGGCGGGAACCACCTCGGCCTGGCACAGCCTGACGCCCGGCGACCGCACCCTGGGCGTGATCGTGCGGGCGGTGACCGATGCGCTGCGGGCCCGGGTGCCGGGGCTGCCGCCCGACCTGGTGGCCGCGGTGTCGGGCCCCCGGGGCCCGGACACCGGCACCGACGAGGCCGGGCGGGCCCAGGCCTACGCCGGCCGCATCTGCGAAGCGCTGGCCGAGCGCCAGCCCCGCGATCTGGTGCTGGTGCTCGACGACGTCGAGGCCATCGACGGCGCGGCCGAGTCGACCGCCTTCGTCGCCGGACTGTGCCGCCAGGCGCCCACCACGCTCCACGTGGTGCTGTCGTCGCGCCGCGACCCGCCGTTCCCCGTCGCCCGGCTGCGCGGGCAGGGCCTGGTGCTAGACCTCTCGGCCAGCGACCTCGCCTTCACCGGCGAGGAGACCGCCCAGGTGGTGCGGGCCGCGCTGGGCGAGGAGGCCGAGCCCCGGCTGGCTGCCGGGCTGCACGAGCTCACCGGCGGCTGGCCGGCGGCGGTGCGGCTGGCGGCCGAGGCCCTGGCCCACGACCCGGCCGGGAACGCCGAGGCTGCGCTCGGCCGGCTGCGGCGCCCCGGCGGCGTGCTCCACGACTACCTGGTGGCCGAGGTGGTGGGGGCCGAGTCCGCCGCGACCCAGGACCTGCTGGCCCGCCTGGCGGTGCTCGACCGCTTCACCCCGGACCTGGCGGAGACGCTCGGGCCCGCCGGGTCGGCCGGAGCGCTGGCCCAGCTGGTCCGGCGGGGCCTCATCGTGGACACGCCCGGGCCCGGCCAGCCGTGGCTCACCCTGAGCGCCCTCGTCCGCGGGGTCGTGAGCCCGGCCTCCCCCGGAGCCCGCACCGAGACGCTGGCCGCCGCGGCGAGCTGGTTCGAGGACCACGGCCAGGCGGCCGACGCCCTGCGTTGCCTGCTCGCCGCGGGCTCGGCCGGCGCCACCGCCCGCCTGGTCACCACCTGGGGCCCCGAGCTGCTGCAGGGCGGCGAGACCGGGGCGGTGCTCGACGCCATCGCCCTCGTCGAGGGCGAGCGTCCCCTGGCCGTCCACCGGTTGGAGGGCGACGCCCGCCAGTTGTCCGGCGACTGGGACGGGGCGCTGGTCTGTTACGACCGCGCCACCGGCGGCGCAGCGGCGCTGGAGCCGGGCCTGGCGTGGCGCATGGGGCTGATCCACCACCTGCGTGGCGACCTGACCACGGCACTCGCCATCTATGCCCGGGGCGACCTCGAGGCGGGCAGCTCGTCCGAGCTCACGGACGAGGCACTGCTGGTGGCGTGGACGGCCACCGCCCACTGGCTGCGCGGCGACGGCGACCGCTGCCGCGCCCTGGCCGACGACGCCATGGACCGGGCCCGCCGCTCGCGTGACGACCGGGCGCTGGCCGCGGCCCACACCGTCCAGGCGCTGGTGGCGGCGCTGGACGGCGACCGCTTGGCCAACGACGGCCACTACCTCCGGGCCCTCGACCACGCCGAGCGGGCGGGCGACCTGTTGCAGATCATCCGCATCCGCCTCAACCGGGGGTCGCGGCTCAACGAGGAGGGCTTCTACGCCGAGGCCATCGCCGAGCTGGACCTGGCCATCGGGCTGGCCGACCTGGGCGGCTATGCCGCCTTGAAGGGCATCGCGCTCGGCAACCGGGGCGAGGCCCACTGGCGGCTGGGCCGGTTCGAGCTCGCCATCGACGACCTCGACC
>JBKPRV010000032.1:0-6161 GCA_046734715.1 Actinomycetota bacterium
TCCGCGATCGGCCTGCCGAACTGCTCGCGCTGTCTCGCGTACGCCGCCGCGGCGGCCAGTGCCGCCTGGGCGAGCCCGGTCGCGCAGGCGGCGATCCCGAGCCGGCCGGAGTCGAGCGCCGACAGCGCGATGTGCATGCCCTCACCCTCGCCGCCGATGCGGTTCGCGGCCGGGATCCGGACGCCGTCGAGGTTGATGGTGGTCGTGGTCGAGGCGGTCAGCCCCATCTTCTTCTCGGGTGCGCCGAACGACAGGCCGGCCGCGGACCCGGGTACGTGGAACGCCGAGATGCCGCGCTTGGGGTCCGGCGAGGTCCGGGCGAAGATCGTGTAGAAGTCGGCGTGCGAGCCGTGCGTGATCCACGCCTTCGTACCGGTCAGCATGTACTCGTTGCCATCGGCAACCGCCTTGGTGGTCATGGCGCTGATGTCGGATCCGGCCTGCGCCTCGGAGAGGGCGTACGCACCGAGTAGTTCGCCGCCGGCCATCTCCGGCAGCAGCCGCGCCTTCTGCTCGTCGTCGCCGTACGTCGCCAGCCCGTACGAGGTCATCGTGTGCACCGAGACGCCGACGCCGATGCTCATCCAGGCCGCGGCGATCTCCTCCAGCATCTGCAGATAGACCTCGTACGGCTGCCCGCCACCGCCGTACTCCTCCGGGTACGGCAGGCCGAGCAGGCCTGTCTTGCCGAGGGTGCGGAACACCTCCCGCGGGAACGTCCCGGTCTCCTCCGCGTGCGCCGCGCGCGGCGCCAGTTCCTCGTCACAGAGCTCGCGAACCAGCGCGAGCAGTTCGTAGGCCTCCTCCGTCGGAAGCATCCGGTCGACCCTCATCGGAACCCCTTCACGTCCGGCACGGATCGATACTATACGCGATACTATGGGCCATACTTCAGTATCGTTCTATGCTGTCGGACCATGACAGCACTTGTGGGCCAGACCCGACGGACCCGACGCCAGTCCGAGTTGCTCGACAGGCTGCTGTCGCTGTTCCTGGCCGAGGGCTTCAGCAGGTTCACCCTCGACGATCTGGCCGCCGAGTTGCGCTGCAGCAAGACGACCCTGTACGCCCTTGCGCCGAGCAAGGAACAGCTCGCGGTCGAGGTCGTCAAGCACTACTTCAAGGGTGCCACGGCCGCGGTCGAGTCCGCCGTCGCTCAGGAGCAGACCCACGAGGCCCGGATCGCGGCATATCTGAACGAGGTCGCGCATCAGCTGCGACCGGCCGGCCGGGTGTTCCTCGACGACGTGGCCAGGTTCGCGCCGGCCCGGTCGGTGTACGAGCGCAACACCCGGATCGCGGCGGAACGGGTCCGCTCACTGATCGCCGACGGCATCGCGAGCCGGGCCTTCCGCGATGTGCACGTCGGGTTCGCCGCGGAGATGGTGGCGCACACCATGCAGGCGATCCAGCGCGGCGACATCGCCCGGCGTACCGGCCTCAACGACGCCGACGCGTACGCCGAGCTGAGCTCGGTGCTGCTGCACAGCCTCCGGGCCGCCGAAATCCGGTAGCCGGCCAACCTCCGCGATTCGCGGAGGTCAACCCTTGCTCTCGTCGCACTCCGGAGTTATGCAGATACCATCCGCAGTTGTTGGGATCTGTCCGACCACCGGCCGCACCGTCCCCTTGGAGGCCAGCCGTGCGAACAATCCGCCACTCCGTCCGTCGTACGTCAGCCGTCCTGGCCGCCGCCGGGATCGCCGCCTGCGGCAGCCTCGCCGCGGTATCCGCCCACGCGGCGACATCCGCCGCCCAGTCGTCGTCCACGCTGTCGGCCTCGGCGATCACCGCCACGCTGGCCCGCGACGCCAGCATCCCCGGCACCGCCTGGGTCACCGACCCGGCCGGCCGCATCATCGTCTCGTACGACCGCTCGGTCACGGGTGCGAAGTGGAGCCGGCTCAGCAGGGTCGGCAAGCAGTTCGGCGACCGGGTCAGCTTCGAGCCGATCCAGGGTGAGCTGCACAAGTACATCAACGGTGGCCAGGCCATCTACGGAGGCCAGTACCGGTGCTCGCTCGGCTTCAACGTCCGCGCCGGTAGCACCTACTACTTCCTGACCGCAGGTCACTGCGGCAACATCGCCTCGTCGTGGTACGCCAACGCGGCACACACCACGCTGCTGGGGACCACCGCGGGTTCGAGCTTCCCGGGCAACGACTACGCGATCGTGCGGTACTCGGCCTCGTACACCAACCACCCGGGCACCGTGAACCTGTACAACGGTACGTCCCAGGACATCACCTCGGCCGCGAACGCGTTCGTCGGTGAGGCCGTCAAGCGCAGCGGAAGCACCACCGGCGTGCACAGCGGTAAGGTCACCGGCCTAAACGCCACGGTGAACTACGCCGAGGGCACCGTCACCGGCATGATCAAGACCAACGTCTGTGCCGAGGGCGGCGACTCCGGCGGCCCGCTGTTCGCCGGCGCCAAGGCGCTCGGCCTGACCTCCGGCGGCAGCGGCAACTGCCGCAGCGGCGGTACGACCTTCTTCCAGCCGGTCACCGAGGCGCTGAGCCGGTACGGCGTGAGCGTCTACTGACCATCACCAAGGGCCCGGCCACTTTGCTGTCTCAGGACGTGAGCCGGGCCCTGGTGTCCGGAGTGAGCACACCCAGCAGGTGCGCCGCATCCACCAGGTTCACCCTGTTCGCATCCAGCGACGCCGGGTAGAGCGCATACACCTCCGCCCCCGGAGACGGGTCGACGTCGCCGTCCACCACCGCGACCAGGTCGGCCAGCTCGGCGGCTTCCCCGGGCAGCCGTACGTCGGGCTCGCGGCGCGCGGCGACCCGCCGGGCGAACTCGACCTGGTCCTCTCCGGTGCGGCGCTGGTAACCGATCACGCCGCCGTCGCTGGTGCGGACCGCGATCTCACCGGCCCGGCCGGCCGCATGCCAGCAGCCCAGCTCCCACAGGCTGACCCGGTCGCCGGCGCCGTACATGTCCTCCAGCCCGGACGCCACCCGGGCCAGCTGAGGCGCGTACCTGTCCAGGTCGTGGCCGTAGCCGCCGCTGGTGAGGTTGACGTCGTACCAGCGCAGCCGCGACTCCCACAGGTCGACCGAGAACGGGATCAGGATCTTCGCCGGTCCGGTCAGGTCGAATCGCTGCCGGACGGCGGCCGGGTCGAACAGTCCTGACGGCTGCGACATGACACCGGCGAACCCACGCTCGAGCTGGTCGAACGGAACGTCGTTGTAGCTGAACACGACCGGCAGCAGGTACCGCCCGCCGAGCAGCCGGACCAGCTCGGTGTCGATGTCGACGAACTCGGATGCACCCAGCGGCTCCGGCGCCGAGGTCAGATCGCCGGAGTGCACCAGCGCGTCCTCCTCGACCCGCAGCGTGGTGTAGTCGCACAGCGCGACGAAGTCCCATCGCTCGTCGAACACCGCCACCGACAGGTCGAGGTCGACCGTTGTCGTTGCCGACTGCAACCAATGCAGGAACAGCCGAAGCTGCTGGCCGTCCGGTACCGGCTGGGTGCTGCCGCGGGTCAGCCGCACAAGGCCCGCCGACGCGGATCGCTCGGATCCGGGCGCAGCCAGTTCGTCGAGACGCTCGTCCAGGAACGCCCGGCCGACCGACGGCAGAGCCGACGCACGGCGTACCAGCTCACCGATCAGTACGCCGGTCAGCTCGGTGACCAGATCGGCGGGCAGCGCGGACCGGGTGTCCCGCTCAACCCATGCCCGGGTAGCACCGCCGCGCGGGAAGAACAGTCGCTGGCCGTCCGGCGGTGTGCGGAGTTGCCCGATCACCGCGACCAGCACGGCCGGCGAGGCGTCCGAGGCGACCTCGATCACCGCGTCGAGCAGGTCGGGTCGCTCATCGCCCGGCAGCACCCGGGCCAGATGGACCACCCGGCGGAGCAGCTCGCCAGGCCGGGATCGAAGCAGGTCGAGTGCCTCACCGGGCCGGCCGGCGGCGAACGCCTCCTCGACCAGCGAGCCGAACGTGACCACCCGCAGCCGGCCATCGACCAGCCGGACCCCGGGGTGCCGGGCAGCGGTCTCCCGGATCCGCTGCCAGCCCGGGCCGGTCAGGTCGGTGCCGCGCACCAGCGCGAACGCCATCGCCGCCACCGGGAACCGGCGGGTGTACTCGAACGGGTGGAGGCTCTCGGCCATCCGCTTCCACGCCTCGCGATGCCGCAGCATGTCCTCGAGCAGCAGTGCAACCGGCAGGCGATCGAGCCGGGCCAAGGCGGTACGACGCACCGGCCGGGCAAGCGAGCGACGACGCGGCGGCACGCGCAACCCGGGATCGCCGTCCATCAACACGTACAGGAACCTGAGCACGTCGGTCGCCGTGTCGGCGTACGCGTCCAGCAGGTCCGGGTGCCGCGCAGTCACCAGTGCACGCGACTCGCGGACCGGGATTACCTCCGGCAGCCAGGCGGGCGCGTCGGCGAGCGCGTCCAGCAACGCGAGCACATCCTCGCGATCCTGCCCCGCCAGCGGCGTCTGCCGGGCGAGCAGGTCGTGCAGCAGTTCGGCCCCGTCGGTGACGGGATCATCGGTGGCGACCAGTAACCGCAATCCTTCGACAGGCGGCGGCACGCTGGCCGGGTCCGTACGCCGCCCGGCCGGACGCAGGAACGGATCGTCCAGGTCGATCCGCCGGTGGCAGATCGGGCAGGCGCTGTAGTCGCCGCCGTCCCAGCAGTTCCGGCAGACGAGATGGCCGCAAGGCGACACCGGATTGACCCTGCGGGTCTCGCCGCACAACACGCACGGCTGGTCCGGGAGTTGCATCAGTACGGCGAACATCCGGTCCACGAACAACTCGATGGCGTCGTCGGGAACCGTGTCGGGGAAGCCGCGAAACAGCGGGACGTGGTCGACGTGCGCACCCGTCTCGGTGTCGACCAGCCGCAGCAGTTCCTTGCCGAACCCGGCCAGCCGCTGGGGTGGCATGCTCGCACTGCGGTGATACAGACCGGCCGACAGCAGGTACCCGCGCCGGATCAGCTCGACCTCGAGCACGGCGATGCCGGTCGCGGAGTCCCGGCGCCGGCCCGGACGCCATCGTCGCCGCTGCGGCTCGTCGGTGCCGAGGTCGGCGCTCACCAGACCACGACGGCGCAGCAGCACCGCGGCGAGCGGGTCCGGCATGCATCACTCCGGGGCACTGGTGGGCGTACGAAGGTGTGGCGGGGACGGAGAGCGGTCGCGCTACGTTGCCTGGAAAGGGAGAAGGAAGCACGCCCAAAGAGCCGCCCCCGCCGAATCACAACCTACCGGGGACCACCGACAGCCCAGCGCCGGTCATACCCGGCGGCGGGCTATCTCGTACAGGGCGACGCCGGCGGCTACGCCGGCGTTCAGCGACTCGGTCCGGTCGGTCATTGTGATGCCGACGATCACGTCGCAGGTCTCCCGGACGAGCCGGGCCAGGCCCTTGCCCTCGCTGCCGATCACGAGCACCAGCGGATCGGTCGCCACCTCGAGCCTGGTCAGGTCGACGTCGCCGTCCATGTCGAGCCCGGCGATCGTGCAGCCGGCGTCGCGGTACGCCTTCAGGGTGCGGGCCAGGTTCGTCGCCCGGGCCACCGGTATCCGTGCCGCGGCGCCCGCCGAGGTCTTCCACGCCGAGGCGGTCATCGACGCAGACCGGCGCTCCGGCACCACCACGCCGTGTGCGCCGAACGCCGCCGCCGACCGGACGATGGCGCCGAGGTTGCGCGGATCGGTGACGCCGTCGAGCGCGACCACCAGCGGCGCCTGACGGGCGTCGTGCGCACGCTCGAGCAGGTCGTCCGGATGTGCGTACTCGTACGCCGGCACCTGCAGGGCGAGTCCCTGGTGCACCGCCCCGCGGGTCATCCGGTCGAGTTCGAGCCGCGGCACCTCGAGCACCGAGATGCCCTTGTCCACGGCGAGTTGGAGCGACTCGCGGAGCCGGGCGTCGCGCTCGGCCTGCTCGGCGACGTACAGCGCGTTCGCCGGCACCCCGGCGCGCAACGCCTCGACCACAGGGTTGCGTCCGGCAACGACCTCGCCGAGCGCCTCGGACCTGGCCCGCCGGTCCTCGGATCGCTTCGCGCGGTCGCGGGTGGCCGCCTTCTTGCGCGCGACCGCCGCGGCCCTGCGCGCTGCCGGATGCCCGGTACGAGCCTCGGCCGGCGGTGTTGGGCCCTTGCCCTCCAGCCC
>JBKPRV010000033.1:0-7379 GCA_046734715.1 Actinomycetota bacterium
CTTTCCCCCCTCGATGTGGCACAAGGCGAGCACCGTGTGCCTGCGTCAACACTAAACTGACGCGTCAGTAAATAACAAGCGTGCGTCGGTTTGACTCAGACTGCGAGGGGATGGTCGCAGCCGCGGCGGGCGGGCAGAATGGTGGCGGTGCGGGCATTTCTCGATCTCTGGGGGGCCCTGCGCGGCACCGTGTCGGTGGCGGCGCAGCGGCCCAGCGGCCGGACCCGAGCGCTGGTGGCGGGAGCTGCGGTAGCGCTGCTGGCGGTGGGCGGCCTGACCGCCATCGCGCTCGTCGGCGGCGGCGGCTCCCCGGGCCCGGCCGACCCGGGTGGCTCCGATGCCGACGCCGCCGCGCTCGCCGAACCGGCCCCGGGATCGCCGGACGCGACCGGCGCAGGTCCCGCCCAACCGACTTCGCTCGCTCCGCCCGAGGCCTCCGCCCCGGACGCCGCGCCCGCGGACCCCGACGAGACGGTCGCCACCGAGGTCCTCGTGACCAGCGGGGAGGCTCCGGTGGTCGCCCCTGGTGGCGCTGCGGGGCCCGATCCGGGCACGTCGGTGACGAGCACGACCGCCTCGGTGCCCACGACCACGACGACGGCGCCGGCGGCCGGGAGCGGGGGCTTGCTCGACACGCTGGCCCGCCTCCTGGGCAAAGATTAAGCCGGCATGAGAAAGTGGCCGACGTGAGCCGCGTCTCCTACGCGCGTCGCCTGAGCGACCTGGCCGACGCCGATCCCGATCGCCTCGCGGTGACGTGCGGCGAGGCGAGCCTGACCCGACGCCAGCTCGAGGATCAGGCCACCGCGCTGGCCCGCGACCTCGCCGCTCGCGGGGTGACCACCGGCGCCATGGTGACCTTCGCCCTGCCCAACTCGGTCGAGTGGTTCGTGGCCACGGTCGCGAGCTGGAAGCTCGGAGCCATCCCCCAGCCCGTGGGCGCCCACCTGCCCCTGCCCGAGCTGCGGGCGATCATCGACCTGGCCGACCCCGCGGTGGTCATCGGCACCCCCGAGGAGGCGGCGGGCGGCCGCCCGTGGCTGCCGGTGGGCTACCGGCCCGAGCCGGCGCCGCCCAACGCCAGGCCGTTGCCCGACGCGGTGTCGCCGTCGTGGAAGGCACCGACCTCGGGCGGCTCCACCGGGCGGCCGAAGCTGATCGTGTCCGGCGAGCCCGCCCTGGTCGACCCCGAGGGGCCGTCGCCGCTGCGCTTCGTGCCCCGCACCCGGCTGGTCATGCCCGGGCCGCTCTACCACAACGGGCCGATCGTGTGGTCGTGCGCGGCGCTGCTCCAGGGCGGCCACGTGGCGCTGCTGCCCCGCTTCGACGCCGAGGCCACGCTGGCCGCCATCGAGGCCCACCAGGCCCACGTCGTCTACCTCGTGCCCACCATGATGAAGCGCATCTGGCGGCTGCCCCCGGAGGTGCGCCAGCGCTACGACCTGTCGTCGCTGCGGCTCGTCTGGCATCTGGCCGAGCCCTGCCCGATGTGGCTCAAGCAAGCCTGGATCGACTGGCTCGGCCCGGAGCGCATCATCGAGCTCTATGGCGGCACCGAGGCCCAGGCGGCCACGGTGATCACCGGGGTGGAGTGGCTGAAGCACAAGGGCTCGGTAGGCCGGCCGGTGAGCGGCGAGATCATGATCTGCGACGCCGACGGCGAGCCGGTCCCGCCCGGCACGGACGGCGAGGTGTGGATGCGCAGCGGTCGCGAGCGCCCCACCTACCGCTACGTCGGTGCCGAGGCGCGGCGCCGTGAGGGTGGGTGGGAGTCGCTCGGCGACATCGGCCACATCGACGAGGAGGGCTACCTGTACCTGGGCGACCGGATGGGCGACATGATCCTCGCCGGCGGCGCCAACGTGTACCCGGCCGAGGTCGAGGCCGCGCTGGCGGAGCACCCGGCGGTCCGCAGCTGCTGTGTCATCGGCCTCCCCGACGAGGACAGGGGCAACCGCATCCACGCCATCGTGGAGGCCGACGCCGACGCCGTCAGCGAAGCCGACCTGATCGCGTTCGTGGGCGAGCGCCTGGCTCGCTACAAGCTGCCGCGCACCGTCGAGCTGGTCGACGAGGCCCTGCGCGACGACGCCGGGAAGATCCGCCGCAGCGAGCTCCGCCGCCAGCGGCTGCAGGCGCCGAGATCCTGACTGCTCGGGTGACTACTCGAGCGTGGAGCCTTCGGTGGACGGGTCGCCCGCGCCGAGGAAGAAGATGCCGGGATAGCCGTCGGTCTCGAACCCGTCGCTGGGGTTGGACCGCAGCGTGGAGCCCTCGATGACCAGCGACCCGGTGCGGTCGTTGCTGACGAAGAGCACCGCCCCGCCGCCCTCCTGCGCGTGGTTGTTCTCGATGACCGTGCCCACGACGCGGATGGTGAAGCGGTCGCCGTCGGCGTAGATGGCGCCCCCGCTGCCGCCGCCCGGCGTGCCGCTCCGAGCCGGGTTGGCGCCGTTGCCGATGGCCTCGTTGTAGCTGAACACGCTGTTATAGATCTCCCAGGACACACCGATGCTGGACAGCGCCCCGCCGTTGGAGCAGGAGCCGCCCTGGCCCGGCGCGCCTCCGAACGTGCTGTCCACGATGTAGACGGGCAGGCCCTGTGACTGGCTGAGCGCCCGGATGGCGGCACCGCCCAGATCGGGGCCGGTGCCGTCGCACATGTTGCGGAAGAAGCGCGAGCCGACCACCTTCAGCCGCCCGCCGCGCACGAAGATGGCGCCGCCGCCCCCGCCCTCGGTCAGGTCACCGGTCGAGTTGCCGTCGACGAACGTGAGGTTCTGGACGGTGAGCCGGGGATGGTCCTGGTCCTGGCAATGCGAGGTGGTGTGCACCTGGGCCGCGTCGCAGGTGTTCATGTAGAGGATGCGGCGCCGGCCACCGCCGCTCAACGTGACCTTGCCGCCGCCATCGAGCACGATCTCCGGCCCGGTGTCGTTGCGGATCTTGGCGGTGGCGGTCAGCGTGATGGTGACCGGGTTGGGGCCGCAGTCGAAGGTGATGATCCCGCCGGCCGCCACCGCGTCGACCACTGCGCCCGAGGTGCAGCCGGCGGGGCTGCCGTTGCCGATGACCCGGTCCGGGTGCGACGTGTCGACGGCGCGGGCCTCGGCGGGCACCCCGGCGGCACCTCGGGGGTTGCCGGCCGCCACTGCGGGGTCGGCCGGGCGGTCGCTGTGCACGGCGCGGTTGCGCAGCGGCGGGAAGGTCGACGGAGGCTCGGCGGGCGCCGGCGGAGTGGTGGTCGGCAGCTCCTCGGCGGGGGAGCTCGTGCTGGTCGGGCCCGGCACCCCGAGATTGTCATCTGGTGACGATCCGCACGCGACGACGGCGAGTGTCGCGGCGCCCAGCAGGATCGCCCGCGCCCCCCAGCGGCGTTGCATGGGCCGGGACCGTAGCCCACAACCAGCACCTCGGAGGCGCGGACCCCCGAACGGGGGCCTTGCCCGCCCGACCGAGGGGCGTATGCTGACATGTCAGTAAACTGTCGGCGAAGGTTTACATTCAACGCGCGACCGAGGTCGGACTCGGCCAGTAGCGTGGCTGATGGTTTACGCGGCGTGTGCTGAGGAGCGCCGCGGTCTTGTCAGCGGGGAGGGAGAAGACTGGTGGGCGAACCAAGCACACGCAGGCTGGCACCCGAGGAGCGCAAGGCGCTGCTGGTGGCGGCGGCGGAGGAGACCTTCGCGACGCGGGGCTACACCCAGGCGGGCCTGGCCGAGGTGGCCACGCTGGCCGGCGTGTCCAAGACGTTGCTGTACCACTATTTCCCCGACGGGCGCCCCGAGCTCTACCGCGAGGTGATGGAGCGCCTGGTCGGCGAGGTGGTCGAGACGGTCCAGGCCGCGGTGCGGGCGCCGACGACCACCGAGCGCCGCCTCGCGGCGCTGGTCACCACCCTGATCGGCTACTTCGACGAGCGCCCGGACGCCTACCGGCTGCTGATCCTGGAGCCGTGGGGCTCCGGCGACCCCGGGGTGGTGGCCCAGGCCATCGCCGTGCGCGCCCGCCTCGCCGGCGAGCTGAACGGCCTGCTCGCCTCGGCCGGGCAGCCGTTGCCGGTCACGATGGCGGGCAGTGCCGCCGCGCTCGGCGCCCTGTTCCACGTCTGCGAGCTGCGCATGGCCGGCCAGCTCGGCCCCGAGGAAGCGGCGCAGTCCGCCCTGGCCTTCCTGCAGGCCGGTCTCGAAGCGCTCGAGCTGGTCTGATCAGTCCGGCGGGTCGGCCGACCCGACGATCAACCGAAGGTGACCCAGCCCCCGCTCCGGCGCGTGCGGGGGCGGCGCGCTCGGCTCGTCGGCGCGCACGCCGAGCAGGCTGCGGACGAGCGTGCCCTGGCCGGGGCTCGACCGGACCGTCAGCTCGCCCCGGCCGAGGTTGGTGAACAGCTTCATGGCGGCCAGGCCGGAGCCGCCGTCCACGGCCTTGACCTCGAACCCGACGCCGTCGTCGAGCACCTCGACCTGTACGTTGCCGCCCTGCTCGGTCACCGACACCGCCACGCTGCGCGCCCCGGAATGGCGCGCCGCGTTGAGCAGGGCCTCCTGCGCGATGCGGTAGACGATGGTCATCGTGGGTTGGTCGAGCTCCAGCCCGGGATCGACGTACACGGCGACCGTGCGGGTCGGCTCCTCGTAGAGCTCCGAGGCATAGGCCGCCAGCGCCGCCCCCAGAGCACTGTCGCCGCCACTCCGGGCCAACGCGGGCGGGCGCATGGCCACCATCAGCTGGCGCAGCTCTTCGGCCCGGTCGCCGAGGTCGCCCTGCAGCTGGGTGATCGTCTCCCGCACCGCCAGCGCGGTATCGCTGGGGAGGGTCACGGACACGCTCTGGACCATGGCCGACAGCGCGGCCAGCGAGCCCACCGCCTGGGTGTGGAGCTCGGCCACCGTGCGGTGGCGGTCGTGCTCGAGCGCCCGCACCATGTTGGCCAGCAGCAGCCGGCGCTCCTCGGCCATGGCGGCCAGCTCGGAGCTCAGGTGGCGGGCCTCGCGGCTCATCAGCGTGTAGCGGACCGCGTTCAGCAGGACGATCACCAGCAGGACGACGATCAGGAAGGCAACCTCCCACGGGCGGCTGTCGCGGGTCGCCAGCACCCACACCGCCAACAGGGGCAGCACGACCGCGCTCACGTAGGGCATCGGGTTGCTGGCGCGCAGCTGCTGGTCGGGCGCCAGGCGGGCGAGGCGGCCGGTGGTGTGGCGATGCGCCCACAACGGCAGCAGCATGAGCAGCGCCATCTGGGTGGCGTGAGCCGTCACGAACCAGGGCAGGGCGAGGTCGATCCCCCCGAGCACGCGGGCGAGCTGCATGGTGGCGTCGATGCTGAACGCCGCCGCCAGCGCCACGCCCAGGCCCTGGGTGACCCGCTGGCCCCGGGGGATCCGCGCCAGGTTGAGGACCGAGAGGTAGAGCCCCGCCGGGGCCACGAACACGGCGATGGCGAAGGGGATGGCGAAGATCAGCTCCGTGCTCTCGCTCAGCGGCTCGGCGACGAGCAGCACCATGGGCGCGCCGAGCACGCACAGCGCCATGGCGGTGTCGAGCACGTCGACCGAGATGTCCAGCTTGCCCGCCTGCGCCTCGAGCATGCGCAGCCCCGCCGACGCCCAGATCGGGATGGCCGCCACGATCAGCAGCATGTCCAGGCCGACCAGTGCCCGGGAGTCGAAGGCCACCCCGCCGAGGGCGGCCAGCCCCGCCAGCGTGGACAGGAGCAGGCCTTGCCGGTAGCGGTACCAGAAGCCCTCGTACTCGGGCGGGCAGTTGCGCAGCGTCCGGCGGGTGATGACCAGGCCCGTGGCCGAGAACGGGACGCTGGCCAGGGCATGGATGAGCAGGAAGTCGCGGTCGCTGTCGCTCAGCGTGGTCGACAGGGCGATCAGCGAGGCGCCGACCACCGCCGCCCCGGCCGTGCCTGCCCAGCGGACCGCGGGCGGGTGCACGAGGTCGTTGGCCACCGGCTCCGCGTCCGTCTCGGCGACGGCGGTCGGGGCCGGCGCGGGTGAAGGCTCGGCCGCGGGGCCGCGGCCGTCCCCCGGGGCGCGCCGCCCGCGGCCCACTGACCGACCGGTGCGCTGGTCGTCGATGCGCCTCATGCGTCTGCGTCCGCGGTGGCGGACTACCCCTTACCCCGATCTGGTTGCACGATCACTGGCCTTCGTGGCAGCCGTGGGTTCCCCTCCGTACGGCAGTCGCCCGATGCTACCCAAAGGCAACTACCTTGGACCCAGGGTACAGAGGGGGGACCTTAGCCATGACGACTGCCGACGCTGCCGGCACCGACGACCTGGCCGCCATCAAGACGCTCGCCGACGTCATCCGGGTGCACGCCGCCCGCCGGCCCGAAGCACCTGCGCTCGACATCGCCGGGCGCACGGTGAGCTTCGGCGAGCTGGACGCGCGCTCCTCGCGGGTCGCGCAGGCGCTGCGGGCCGCGGGGGTGGAGGCGGGCGACCGCGTGGCCTTCATCGACAAGAACGGCCTGGAGTTCTTCGACGTCACCTTCGGCCTGGCCAAGCTGAACGCCATCAACGTGGCGGTGAACTGGCGCCTGGCCCCGCCTGAGATGGCCCAGATCATCGCCGACGCCGAGGCCGAGGTGGTCATCGTGGGGCCCGACTTCGTCGGCCACATCGAGCGCGTCGAGGCCGGCCTCGAGCGGGTCCACACCATCGTGGCGGTGGGCGGCCACGACCGCTGGCCGGGCTACGACGAGTGGATGTCCGGGCACGAGGCCGAGGACCCGGGCGTGCTCGCCGCGGGCAGCGACGTCGCCTTCCAGCTCTACACCTCGGGCACCACCGGGCTGCCCAAGGGCGTCATGTGCACCAACGACAACTTCTTCGCCGGCGTCGCCGGGCTGGCCGGGCAGTGGCGGTTCACCACCGACTCGGTGAACATCGCGATGATGCCGATGTTCCACATCGCCGGCGCGGGCTGGGCGATGGTGGGCCTGCACCACGGCTGCCGCACGGTCGTGCTGCGCGACATCGACCCGGCCGCGGTGCTGGCGGCCATCCCCGAGTTCGGGGTGACCAACATCTTCATGGTCCCCGCCGTCATCCAGTTCCTGCTGGTCACTCCGGGCGTCGAGTCCACCGACTTCTCGACCCTGCGGGCGCTGGTCTACGGCGCCTCGCCCATCACCGACACCGTGCTGGTCAAGGGCATGGAGACGCTGGGCTGCGAGTTCATCCAGGTGTACGGCCTGACCGAGACGACCGGCGCCATCACCCAGCTCGACGGCGCCGACCACGACCCCGAGCACCGGCCCGGCCTGCTGCGCTCGTGCGGCCGGCCGTACCCCTGGGTGGAGATGCGCATCGTCGACGGCGACGGCAACGACGTGCCCGTCGGCGACGTCGGCGAGCTGTGGA
>JBKPRV010000034.1:0-4551 GCA_046734715.1 Actinomycetota bacterium
GGTCCGACGTGGCCGAGGGCGACGAGGCGGACGAGCGCGAGCCGGATGCGGCGGCCGGGTCCGACGTGGCCGAGGGCGACGAGGCGGACGAGCGCGAGCCGGATGCGGTGGCCGGGTCCGACGTGGCCGAGGGCGACGAGGCGGACGAGCGCGAGCCGGATGCGGCGGCCGGGTCCGACGTGGCCGAGGGCGACGAGGCGGACGAGCGCGAGCCGGATGCGGCGGCCGGGTCCGACGTGGCCGAGGGCGACGAGGCGGGCCAGCCCGGGGTGCCCGAGAGCTTCGAGGCGGCCAATCCCGAGGCGGACGCGCCCGATGTGCCCGTCGGCTTCAAGCTCGCCGAGGCCTTCGAGGCGGCCAACCCCGGGGCGGACATGGCGGATCCGAGCGGGTACCCGACCGCTGGTGACACCGATACGGCGACGGAGTCGCCGCCGGTCGGGACCGAGGTCGTGCCCGTAGTGGTCGAGGCCGAAGCTGTGAGCGCGGAGCCTGAGGACGAGCCCGCGGGTCTCGATGCGTCCGAGATGTGGATCGAGGTCCAGGCTCAGTTCGTGGACGATCCGCAGGCCGCCACCGCGGAGGCGCTGCGGATGTTGCGGGAGCGTCTGGACGGCTTGGCGCCGGCGGGGGCCTCGACCGAGGACCTGCGGGTCGCCTTCCGCCGGTTCCGGGCGGCCTACTTCGACCTGGCCGAGAACTAGCCCCGGGGGTAGGGCAGGGATGGCTTAGCCTCCCCGGCCATGCCCTCGGCGTCGGCCTGGGACGACGAGACAGCCCGCCTGCGGCGGACCTTCGATGCCGTAGCCGACCTCTACCGCGAGCGGTTCACCGACGAGCTCGAGACCAAGGTCTTCGACCGCGACCTGCTCGACGACGTGGGGTCGCGGATGGCGGTGGTGGCGGGGCTGACCGGGTGGCCGGTGCTGGAGGTGGGGGGTGGGCCCGGGCACATCGGCGCACGGGTGGCGGCGCAGGGAGCGCCGGTGGTGGTGTCGGACGCGTCGCTCGGGCAGCTGAGGGAGGCAAGGCGGTACGACCCCGACCGGGCGTTGACGGCTGCCGACCTTGCCCGGCTTCCCGTCCGGGACGGTGGGCTGGCGGGCATCGTGGCCTTCTACTGCCTCATCTACGGCGAGGCCGAGCTGATCGATCCGGTGCTTGCGGACTGGCGGCGGGCGCTCGCTCCGGGCGGGCTGGTGGTGGCGGCCGTGCATGCGGGGGAGGGCAGGGTGCATGTGGACGACTGGATGGGGCGGGGCGTGTCCGTCACCGTCGTGTTGCGTGACCCCGACGACTTGGTGGAGCGGTTCGAGCGCTCGGGGTTCATGGTCACCGATCGCCGTCTGCGAGCCGCCTATCCCGACGAGCACCCGACGGACCGGTTCTACCTGGTGGCGGTGGGATACTCCTAGGGCATGAGCCAACCATCACCGTTGCTGGTAGGTGTCCCCACCGAGACCAAAACCGACGAGTTCCGGGTGGCCATCACCCCCGACGGCGTCAGAGAGCTCACGGCGCAAGGGACCAGCGTGCTGATGGAGGCCGGGGCCGGCGGAGGGTCGAGCCTCACCGACGACGACTACCTGCGGGCCGGCGCCGAGGTGGTCAAGACGGCCGACGAGGTGTGGGAGCGGGCCGACCTGATCTGCAAGGTCAAGGAGCCCCAGCCTCACGAGTACGGCTGGTTCCGGGACGATCTCACCATCTTCACCTACCTGCACCTGGCGGCCTACCCGCAGGTGGCCGACGCGCTGGTGGAGCATGGCGTCACCGGCATCGCCTACGAGACGGTCCAGCTTCCGGACCTGTCGCTGCCGCTGCTGGCTCCGATGAGCGAGGTGGCGGGGCGCATGGCGGCCCAGATCGGCGCCCACTACCTGGAGCGCCACAACGGCGGCCGCGGCGTGCTGCTGGGCGGGGCGCCCGGCGTGCAGCCGGCGCGGGTGGTGGTGCTGGGGGCCGGCAACGTCGGGCTCAACGCGGCCTGGATGGCGGCCGGGCTCGAGGCCGAGGTCAACCTGCTGGACAAGAACGTCGACCGGCTGCGCCACGTCGACCAGATCCAGATGGGGCGGATCACCACGCTGGCCTCGAACCGGGGCACCGTGGAGCGGGTGGTGGCCGGCGCGGACCTCGTCATCGGGGCCGTGCTGGTGCCCGGGGGCCGGGCGCCGGTGCTGGTCACCGAGGACATGGTCCGCACCATGAAGCCGGGCGCGGTGGTGGTGGACATCGCCATCGACCAGGGCGGCTGCGTCCAGACGTCGCACGAGACCACGCACGAGGACCCGGTGTACGAGGTGCATGGCGTGCTGCACTACGCAGTCGGCAACATGCCCGGCGCGGTGCCCAACACGTCGACGTACGCGCTGACCAACGTCACCCTGCCCTACCTGGCCGAGCTGGCCCGGCTGGGCGTGGAGGAGGCGACCCGGGCCGACCCCGCGCTGGCGCTGGGCGTCAACACCGCGGGCGGCCGGGTGGTCAACCCGGCGGTGGCCGAGGCGCTGGGTCGGCCGGCGCCTGGATGAGCAGCTCCATCACCACCACGTCCAGCCACCGCCCGAACTTGCGGCCGACCTCGCGCTCGGTGCCCACGATCTCGAAGCCGAGCGCCTCGTGCAGGCGGATGGAGGCCTCGTGCCCGCCCACGATGCGGGCGAACAGGGCGTGGAAGCCGTGCGCGGTGGCCACCGAGACCAGCTCGGCCAGCAGCAGCCGGCCGATGCCCCGGCCCTGGTGGTCGCGGTGGACGTACACGGAGTCCTCGACACTGGTCGAGTAGGCGGCCTTGGACCGCCACGGCGACAAGGCCCCGAAGCCGACGACGGTGGGGCCGTCGCACGCCACGATCACGGCATGGGCCCCGCTGCGCTCCGCCAGGTAGGAGCGCTGCTCCGCCAGCGTCCGCGGCGCGATGTCGAAGGTGACGGTCGACGTCGTGACCTCGGCGTTGTAGATCTGCCGGATCGCCTCGGCGTCGTCGAGGCGCGCCAAGCGCAGCGTCAGGGGGGAGCCCACAGACACAACGCTAGAACCGCCCTCCAGGGCGGAATCGGTACCCGGCGCGCTCAGCGGTTCAGTCGGCGGCGAGCGCCGGCTCGACCAGGGCCAGCTCACCGGCCAGCGCCTCGAGGCGGGCCCAGCTGGCGATGGCCTCGTCCTCGGTGAGCAGGATGACCTGCAGGTCGCCCACGAGGCCGGGCAGCAGCTCCAGCAGCAGGGGCACGACCGCCGGCTCGAGCTGGTCGAACGTCTCGTCCAGGAGGACCGGGGGCCGGCAGCCGGCGCAGTTGGTGGCGGCGGTCAGCTGCGACACGATGCCCTGCGCGAGAGCCACGGCATCGTCATCGGACAGGTCTGGCGCGCTGGACGACAGCGAGCGCAGGGCGGCGATGTGCTGGCGCAGGCGGGCGGCCGCTTGGATCTCGGTGCGGTGGTCGACCGCCCAGTGCACGTCGGTGTCGCCCGCCAGAGCATGCCAGGTGCCCATGGCATCGCCCCGGCCGCTGCCCCGGCCCAGCAGCTCGTCGGCGGCGCCCCAGAGGGCGACCTGGTCGAGGGCGGAGAGGGCCCGCACCGCGTCGTTGCGGGGGGAGCGGTTGTGCAGGTCGGCCGCGGTGATGCGGGTGACCGTGGAGCGCCCGTACTGGCTGGAGAGCAGGTCGACCCGGCCGTCGAAGCCGCGGTGCTGGCCTGTCACGTCGGTCGACGTGGCCACGTCGATCACGCGGTGCTGGCCCGACGAGGGACGAAGCACCACGAGCCGGCGACCAGAGTCGTCGACGACCTCGAGATGTACGCCGCGCACCGTTCCGTGGAGAGCACCGGAGAGCAGGGAGCCAAAGGCCCCGCGAGCGTCACCCGGCATACCGCCCAGCACGGTCAGCCGCGGATGGAAGTCAACGGACGCGGCTTCGCCGTCGCCCTCAACGATGAGGCGTTCCACCAGCACGGGACCAGTATCGGCGCGTTCCGTCACGAACTTGAGCATTTTCTTTACGAACGTGTCGCGAACAGGCGACAGCACCACTCTACGTGGCGGAATCGGCCCGGTGGGGGCAACCGGATCCTCGGCGTGCCCCGGCGTGCACGCCCCGCGGCGGCTGTAAGCTAGTCGGTTGGCTGGTGGCCTCTGGGCGGCGATACTCTGTGCGGCCCTAGGTGACGAGTCCGGGCGCGAGCCCGGCGGCCCAGGTTGCCCCCTTAGCTCAGTCGGCAGAGCACAGCCATGGTAAGGCTGGTGTCGTCGGTTCGATTCCGACAGGGGGCTCGCAGCTAGCACCTGGCGGCGTAGCTCAGTTGGTCAGAGCACCCGGCTCATAATCGGGTTGTCGCCGGTTCGAACCCGGCCGCCGCTACATCATCAGTACTCCATCACTTTCGCGAGACCAGGAGATCCGCACGATGGCGAAGCAAAAGTTCGAGCGGACCAAGCCGCATTTGAACATCGGCACTATGGGTCATATCGACCATGGGAAGACGACGTTGACGGCGGCGATCACCAAGGTGTTGGCGGAGTCGAACCCCAACGTGACGGTGATGGCG
>JBKPRV010000035.1:0-4941 GCA_046734715.1 Actinomycetota bacterium
GAGCTCGACGGCGCCCTGGCCGCGGCCCGCGGCGGCATGCAGCGCCGGGCCGAGGGTCGCGGCCTGTGGACCGCGCTGCGGGCCAAGGCCGGCGCTCGCCGGCTCGACGAGCACGCCGAGGTGGCGGCCGCGCTCGAGGCCGCCCGCGACGAGCTGTGGCGGGCGCCCTGTGACCTGGACGCCGCCGAGGCCGCGCTGTCGAGGCTGTCGGCCGCGCTCGAAGCTCGTCCCGGAGGGACCAGATGACCGTGACCGACACCGCCTGCGGGCGTCCCGGCTGCGCCGGCACCATCGTCGACGGCTACTGCGACACCTGTGGCCTGGCCCCGGCCAAGGGCGGGGTGGCGGCGTCCACTGTCCGCCTGGGCCAGAGCGCCGTCGTCACCCCCTCGGGCCGGGTGTCGGGGCGGGTCGACGTTTCGCGGCTCACCACCCGCAGCCGCCAGTCCGGCAGCACCGGCTCCACCGCCCGCCGCAGCCGGATCGGCGCCGGGGTGGTCGACATCGCCCCCGTCGCCACCGTCGACCCGGCCACCGTGGTCATGGCCGACCCGAGCGTTCCCGAGGGCCGGCGCTTCTGCACCCGCTGCGACAGCCCGGTGGGGCGGGGCAAGAACGGCCAGCCGGGGCGCACCTCGGGGTTCTGCTCGAGCTGCGGCGCCCGCTTCGACTTCGCCGCCAAGCTGGTGGCGGGCGAGCTGGTGGCCGGGCAGTACGAGGTGGCCGGCGCCCTGGCGCACGGCGGCCTCGGCTGGATCTACCTCGCGCGCGACCGCAACGTGTCGGGCCGCTGGTGCGTTCTCAAGGGCCTGCTCGACACCGCCGACCCTGCGGCCGCCGAGGCGGCGGTGGCCGAGCGCCGCTTCCTGGCCGAGGTGTCGCACCCCGCCATCGTCGAGATCTTCAACTTCGTCAACCACAACGGCCAGGGCTACATCGTCATGGAGTACGTGGGCGGGCCCAGCATCAAGCAGCTCGCCAAGCGCCGGCGCGATGCCGGGAAGGGGGCGATGCCGGTCCCCGAGGCCGCCGCCTACATGATGGCGGTGCTGCCGGCGCTCGGGTACCTGCACGACCAGGGCCTGGTGTACTGCGACTTCAAGCCGGACAACGTCATCCACGCGGGCGACGCGGTCAAGCTGATCGACATGGGCGGTGTCCGGCGCCTGGACGACCCCGACGCCGCCATCTTCGGCACCGTCGGCTACCAGGCTCCCGAGGTACCCCGGACGGGCCCGACCGTGGCGAGCGACCTGTACACGGTGGGCCGGTCCCTGGCCGTCCTCATCCTCGACTGGCCGCTCTGGCAGGGCGCCGACAAGGAGCGGCTGCCGGAGCGGGCGGCCCACGACATCCTGGTCGAGCACGACGGCCTGTGGCGCTTCCTGGTGCGGGCTTGCGCCCACGACCCGAAGGAGCGCTTCGGCGACGCCGACGAGATGGCCGAGTCGCTCCACGGCGTGCTGTGCCAGGTGGCGGCGGCCAGCGACGGCCTGCCCCGGCCCCGCACCAGCACCCGCTACAGCCCGCCGCGGCCCCGGCTCGACGGTTCGGGCTGGCGCACGCTGCCCAGCCCCTTGCTGCCCAACCACCCCCGGCTCGCCAACCGGGTTGCAGGCGTAGCCGACACCGACCCCGACGCCGCGGTCCGCCTGGTGGGCCCGGACGAGGAGCTGAGCTGGGCCGACCTCGCGGCGGTGGGCCGGGCCCACTGCGAGCGGGGGGATACGAAGTCCGCCGACAGCGTGATCGGCCGGCTCGATCCCGCCGGCGAGGAGGCCGTCAGCGAGGGCGTGTCGGCCATCCTCGACAACGTCCGTGCCTACCTGCACGGCGTGTCCGCCCTGGCCGCCGGCGACCCCGCCCGCGCTTCGGACCTCCTGGCCGATGCCTACGCCAGCGCGCCGGGCGAGTCCGCCTGCGCGCTGGCCTACGCCGCGGCCCTCGTCCAGGCGGCGGACCCGGAGCGGCTGCCCGAGGCGGCCGACCTCTACGAGCAGGTGGCGATGACCGACCCGTCGTGGGGCCAGGCCGTGGCGGGCCTGGCGGACGCGCTCAACGCCCTGGGCCGCCCCGCGGACGCCGCCCGGGTGCTGACCGCCGTTCCCGCCGGCCACCCGCTGCGCATCGAGGCGCTGACGCGGGCGTGCCGGGCCATGGAGGCCGGCACCTGGGATCCCATGGTGGCCGCGGCCGCGGGCGAGCAGGTGCGGGCGACGGAGGACGAGACCCGGAACGCGGCCGAGTCGGAGCTGGCGGCCGCCCTGTACGGCGCGGCGCTCGCCGCTCTCGCCCGGCGCGAGCATGTAGGTGACGTGGCCGGCCAGCCGGGGACCACCCGGATCATGGCCGAGCGGGCCGAGGAGGCCCTGCTCGACCTGGCCGCGGCCACCGCCAACGTGTCGCGGCGGCACGAGCTGCTCGACGCCGCAGCCCGCACCCGTCCGTGGAGCGTCTGGTGAGCACGACGGTGACCGAAGCCTCCCCCTGCCCGGCTTGCGGTGAGGCCCTGGTCCCCGGCGCCCGCTTCTGCGAGGCGTGCGGCGCGCCCACCGGGGTGGAGGAGCCCGAGGGCGCCGTCACCGGGGATCCGGCCTCGCTCGACGAGGCCGAGCTCGAGGCGGCGGGCGAGGCGGAGCAGCCGGTCGCCGCCTGCGCCCGCTGCGGGGCGGCGATCGACGCAGATGGCTATTGCACGAGCTGTGGGCACCGGGCGCTGCTGGCGGCGGAGTTTGCGGAACCAGCGGAGCCGGAGGAGCCGGGCGCGGTTGCCTGCGTCCGTTGCGGGGCGGCGATCGACGCAGATGGCTATTGCACGAGCTGTGGGCACCGGGCCCTGGAGCCGGTGGATGTCCACGACGGGCGCTCGCTGGCCTACGCCACCCATCGGGGTCGCCGCCACCACCGCAACGAGGACGCGGGCGCGCTGGCCGCCACCGCCGAAGGGTGGTCGGTGCTGATCGTGTCGGACGGCGTGTCGGCCAGCCCCAACCCCCACCTGGCGTCAGCCGCGGCTGTGACGGCGGTGGCCGAGCGCCTGGGCGGACGGCCGTTCGAAGGCCCCGGCGACCTGGCTGAGGCGGTAGCCCAGGCCCAGGAGGCGGCGGTGGCCGTCCCCGCCGAGGGCGATCCCAACTGGCCCGAGGACGGCACCCACCCCGCGTGCACGCTGGTGGTGGCCGTGGTGGCGGCGCACACCGTCCACGTGGCCAACGTGGGCGACGCCCGCGCTCACGTGCTGCGCCCCGATACCGAGGCCCCTGGGGGCTGGACCGCCCACCAGGTCTCCAGCGACGACAGCCTGGCCGCGGCGGCCGTGGCCGAGGGCGCCGATCCGGCCGACGCGCTGGAGGCCCCGGGCGGGCACGCCATCACCGCCTGGCTGGGCGCCGACGCCCCGCGGGTCGAGCCCCACTTGGGCGCCGCGCCGGTCGAGCCCGGGGACCTGATGCTGGCCTGCAGCGACGGGTTGTGGAACTACGCGCCGACCGACGCCGCGATGGGCGAGCTGGCGGGCACCATGTTGCCCGAGGCCGGCGAACCGATCCCGTTCGCCGACGTGTGCGAGCGCCTGGTGATCTGGGCGGTCGACGCGGGCGGCATGGACAACATCTGCGTGGCACTCACGGGCACAACGGAGGAAGCAGCGACGTGACGATCACGGATGCGGGCGGCGGCGCGCCGTTCTCGGCGGAGACGTACCAGAACCAGTTCCTGTCGGCGGGCGCCGATGTCGTGGACGCGGTGGTCACCGTGGCCGCGGCCGACGACCCCAGCGCCGGCGGGGCGGCCCGGGCGATGTCCAAGGATCGGGCCGAGATCGTGGTGGTGGACTGCAGTGGGTCGATGGGCTCGAGCCGCAAGATGGAGGCGGCCAAGGCCGCGGCGTCGGCCGCGGTGGACGTCATCGACGACGGCGTGGCGTTCGCCATCATCGCCGGCGACCACGAGGCCAAGCTGCTGTGGCCCACGGACGGCCGGTCCTTCGGCACCGCCGGCCTGGCCGAGCGCGACGCGGCCAAGAACGCCATCGCGCAGCTGCAGGCGGCGGGCGGCACCGCCATCGGCACCTGGCTCGACCTGGCCCGCCGGCTGTTCTCCAACACCGGTGCCGCGGCCCGCCATGCCATCCTCCTCACCGACGGGCGCAACGAGCACCAGCAGCCCTATGAGCTGACCGCGGCCATCGAGGCCTGCCGGGGGCTGTTCCAGTGCGACTGCCGCGGCGTCGGCGTCGACTGGGAGGTGGACGAGCTGCGCAGCATCTCGACCGCGCTGCTGGGCACGGTGGACATCGTGGCCGACCCCGCCGAGCTGGCCGCCGACTTCCAGGCGATGATCACCTCCAGCCAGGCCCGATCGCTGCCGTCGGTGAGCCTGCGGCTGTGGGCCCCGCAGGGCGCGGTGGTCGAGTCGCTGCGCCAGGTGGCGCCCGAGGTGGTCGACCTGACCGCCACGGCCACCCCGTCGGGCCCGCTCGCCCGCGACTTCCTGCTGGGCGGCTGGTCGCCCGGCGAGACCCGGGACTACCACATGCGCATCAAGGTGACCCCGGGCGGCGTGGGCGAGGAGATGCTGGCGGGGCGGGTCAGCCTGGTGCTGGCCGACGGCACCATCGCCACCCAGGCGCTGATCAAGGCCACCTGGACCGACGACACCGAGCTGTCCACCCGCATGGACCGCCACGTCGCTCACTACACCGGCCAGGAGGAGCTGGCCAATGCCATCCAGGAGGGGGTGGCCGCGGCCAAGGCGGGCGACCAGAAGACCGCCACGGTCAAGCTGGGCCGGGCGGTGCAGCTGGCCGCCGAGTCAGGCCACGACGACACCATGCGCCTGCTGCGAGAAGTGGTCGACGTCGAGAACGCCGAGACCGGCACTGTGCGGCTCAAGGCCGGCGCCGAGAAGGCGGCGGAGATGACGCTCGACACCCGCTCCACC
>JBKPRV010000036.1:0-4698 GCA_046734715.1 Actinomycetota bacterium
GGTGCGGACCAGCACCGCCTGGGTCGACCATGCGGCGCGCGGGCCATGCCGGTCCCGCACCGACCGGGCGATGGCCTGCGCCTCGGTGGCCTCGTCCGGGTGGCGCGCCAGCCGCACCTCCGGCCCCTCGACCCGTGTGGCGGTCACCCGGGTCTCGCCCAGGGCGGCCCGGCCCAGCACGTCGGCCGCTGCCGCCAGCACCTGGGGGGTCGAGCGGTAGTTGCCCACCAGCGAGATGACCTCGGCCGGCGGGTACAGGCGCCGGAAGCCCTGGAGGAAGCCGGCGTCGGCCCCGTTCCAGCCGTAGATGGCCTGGTGGGGGTCGCCCACCACGCACAGGTCGTAGCGGTCGCCCCGCCAGGCGTCGAGCAGCCGGAGCTGGAGCGGGTTCACGTCCTGGAACTCGTCCACGAACAGGTGCTGGAAGCGCCAGCGCTGAGCGGCGGCGAAGGCGGTGTCGGTCTCGATGAGGTGGCCGCACAGGCGCAGCAGGTCGTCGAAGTCGACCATGCGGGCCCGGCGCTTGTCCTCCTCGTAGGCCCGGTACAGCTCGGCCACCCGCTCGGCCGCCGCGGGCGGGCGACGACGGGCGGCGGCAGTGGCCTCGGCGTAGCCGTCGGGGCCGACCAGCCGGGCCTTGGCCCACTCGATCTCGCCCGCCAGCTGGGCCACGCTCACCGGCGAGCCGGACACGATGGCGGCCAGCACCGGCGCCTTGCGGGCCAGGAGGCCTGGCGCCGCCTGCCCGTGGTCGGCCCACCAGGACCGGAGCTGAGCGTAGGCCACCCCGTGGAACGTTCCGGTGGCCACGCCCGAGCGCAGGCCGAGCGCCCGCAGCCGGCCGTCGAGCTCGCCCGCGGCCTTGCGGGTGAAGGTCAGGGCCAGCACGTGGCTGGCGTCGGCGTCGCCGGTCTCCACCCGCCAGGCGATGCGGCGGGCCAGCACCCGGGTCTTGCCCGATCCGGCCGGCGCCAGGATGGCGAGCGGGCGCGCGGGCGAGGTCACGGCGCGGCGCTGGGCGTCGTCGAGGTCATCCAACAGCTGATCGGCCAACGTCGCAGACAGTATTCGTCCGAATAACCTGCCCGCAGTGATCGACGTGTCCCGCGACCGGTTCGAGGAGTTGGTGGGAACCGCGCTCGACGGCATCCCCGACGAGCTGGCCGAGCTCATGGACAACGTGGTCGTGGTGGTGGAGGACGGCGCGCCCCACGGCCGGCTGCTGGGCCGCTACGTGGGCATCCCGCTCACCCAGCGCGGCGCCTGGTACGGATCGGGCGGGGTGACCATGCCCGACCGCATCACCATCTTCCGCCTCCCCATCTGCGGTCTGTGCCGCACGGAGGAGGATGTGGTCGAGCAGGTCAAGGTGACCGTCGTGCATGAGGTCGCCCACCACTTCGGCATCGGCGACCGACGCCTCCACGAGCTCGGTTGGGGCTGACCGGCCCACAGGGCTCGAGCCTGAGGCAGTAAGGCGGGCGGACCCTTCTGCCTCAGCGCTCGGCCGGCGGGATAGGGCCCCCGATCGGGACCGCGATCGTGGCGCCCGGGGCCAGCTCGCCCTTCAGCAGCTTGGCCTCGACGTCGGGCGGGAACGGTTTGGAGAACAGCGGCTCGTGCTGCTGGCGCGACCGGAACAGGTTGGCGATGTAGTTCATGCGGTCGTCGTAGGAGCTCCAGTTGTGGACCCGCCGGCCGTCGTCCCGCCCGTCGGAGAGGTCGTACCGGGTGAGCAGCGCCTGGGCCAGCGGCAGCGTGATCGCCTGCAGGTCTTCGGGGAACAGCGGCGTGCCCGGCGGGGCGGGGGCAGGTAGCGGCCGGCCGAGCATCAGGACCTCGTCCGGCAGCTTCAGCACCATGAACCGCGACATCAGCGCGGCGTAGGCCGACGTCGGCCACGCACGCCACGACCGGTCCCGGCCGAAGCGGCGGCACACCAGGCGACGCATGGCGGGCCGGGTGAACAGCGCCAGCGACGCCGCCACGTAGCCGTCGACCCGGCGCTGCTCGTAGGCGCCGATGAGCAGGTTGCCCGCCAGCACCAGCTCGGCCCGCTGCTTGGGGTCCGGGGTGAACAGCGCGTCGAAGTACTGGCGCAGGCCGAGCTGGAGCTCGGCCCGGGGCGGGTTCTCGGTCAGCAGCCAGCTGGGGTCGAGCCGGGCCTGCTCGGCCAGCACCTCCTCCATGCCGCGCCAGTACCGGCTCCACGCCGTCTCGTCGGCCCCGTTGAGGCGTCGGGGGTCGAAGGCTTGCAGGAAAAGCGCGAACGCCATCCCGATCTCGAGGAACACGTAGCGGTTGCCCGCCGCCAGGGCCCGGTAGGTGGCGCCGTTGTCACGGGTGAGGGCCCAACGGAGCAGCTCCTTGCCGCGGTCGACGACCCACGGGGGCATCCACGGGGGCACGTGGAGAGGGTCGGGCCGGGGCTCGCTCTCGATCCAGCCACCGATGGTCTTGGACGACCAGGCGGAGAACGTGCACCAGTTGGCCTGGCGCTCGTAGCCGCCGTAGGCCAGCGCATCGGCCAGCCGGACCGAGAGGTCGGCGTAGGCGAGGGTGATGCGCCGGTTGCGCAGCTGCATGACCTCGACCGGCTCCCACAGGGGATAGCCCCGGCAGGCGATGAGGCGCACCTCCTCGGAGCTGATGGGCAGCGTGACCGGCTCGGCCGCGGTGGACAGTGCCAGCCGGTAGCTCAGCTCGCGCTGGGGCTGGGCGTGCTCGTGCACGATCCCGGCGGTTCCGACGGCGGGGCCGATCACGACGTCACCTCGTCTCTGCGGCCTTGAGGGGTGGGGCGGCGGCCGGTGAGCAGGGCTGCCCCCGGCGTCGCCTCGTCGACGTGGGGGGCGTGGCGCTTGGCGCGGGTGTTCCGGCGGCGCTCCCGGCGCCGGCGGCCGGCCGCGGACGGGTCGACGGCCAGTGTCCCGGCCGCGGCCATGTCCAGCCGGAAGGGTGCATGCTCCCCGTTCAGGGACCGGTCCACGAACATGCGCATCATCGACCGCCCGAGCATCGTCCCGGGGGTCTCGAACACCCGGCGCACCCCGGGCACCCGGCGGGCCAGGGGACCGGTCAGCTTCAAGGTCCCGAGCGCCGGCCGCCACCACGACGCCTTGGGCACGGCCAGGTCGTCGGCCACGCCCGGTGGGGTGAGGTGCCGCACCAGCGTGCGCGGCACGTTGCGCATGCCCCACGGCATGGACAGCTCCATCTCGGTGAGCAGCACTCCCATGAGCCGCCGGCCCGCGGCGCTGGGCGCGTGCTGGCGGCGGAAGATGGTGGTGGCCAGGTCCTCGCCCCCGCTGCGGGTCAGCGGGAGGAGGCCCGGCTCGATGCCGAGGATCGTGCCGACGACGCACCACACGTGCATGTAGCTCTCGGCCGCGTCGGGGTCGTAGGGGATCCCGAGCCGGTCGAGGGCGTGCAAGACGACCACGCTGAAGGTGAGCAGCGTGCCCAGCAGGTCCTCCTGGTTGATCGGGAGGCCCCAGTCCGGGCACCACCGCGGCGACACGCCCTCGTCGCAGGTGTGGGCCACCGCCGGGCTGGTGGTGATGGCGTGGCGGACCACCGCGTGCAGCAGCCGCACGCCGCGCGCGGTCACGTGGCCCTGGCCGCCGGGCTCCAGCGCCGCGGGCGAGTGGGTCCCCAGGTCCATGACGTCGATCAGCATCTGCGCGGTCTCGGCGATCCGCCGGCGCATGTCGCCGGTGGCGAGGTCGGAGGTGAGCGCCAGCACCTGCACCCCGTTGGCGGCGGCGTAGCCGGTCGGGAGGGAGGCGCAGAACAGCGACGTGCAGATGGGCAGGGCCCACTCGCAGAAGAACTCCTGGCCCGCCTGGACCCGCGCCCGGTCGACCCAGTCGGGCAACGGAGGCCCGCCGCACAGCCAGTCCCGCAGCCCTTCCAGCCGACCCGCACCTCGGTCCGGGGGCCCGATCTGCTCGAGCACGGCCCGCACCAGGTCGCGCTCGTCGAGCTGCTCCTGGCCGGCGTGCAGCGCGGCGGCGAGGGCGTCGGCTTCCGGGTCCCCGATGGTGCGCAGCTCGTCGAGCCGGCGGTCGTCAAGACAGCTCAACGTCACCCGCCAACTGCTTGACCTGGGCCGACGCGTAGGCGACGAGGTCTGCCTGGGTCATGGCGGCGCCCGCTCGCCGGGCCGCCATGTAGCGCTCGCGATCGAGCCGGTCGGCCACCGTGGCGTCGACCAGCAGGACACGCGCGTTGGAGTGCCAGGGCGTGCGGGACACCGCCCCGCAGATCGTGGCCGCCACCTCGTAGGCGCCGAGGGCGACCAGCGAGTCGAGCATGCTGATGACGGTCAGGGTCTGCTCCGCCACGTTGCCCCGGTCGGCGAAGCGGCTCGCCACGTCCCGCAGCGACGCCAACGCCGCGGCGTGCCCGCCGGAGCGGGCGTTGAGCTCCTCGATGGCCCGCCGCGCCTGCTGGGTCACGATCGCGTTGGAGGCGCTGGAGGCCAGTGCGAGCGCCTCGTGCAGCTCGGCACCCGCCTGGGCCGGGTCCTCCTGTGCCATCACCCGGGCGTGCGACAGCAGCGCCATCGACCGCAGCGACGGGTTGGACCGCTCGGCGGCCAGGGCGAGCAGCTGCTCGGCCGCCTTCTCGCCCCGCTCCGGGACCCCGGCCATCTCGTAGAGCAGCGTCCGGTCGAACTGAGCGAGCGCCGTGGCC
>JBKPRV010000037.1:0-6457 GCA_046734715.1 Actinomycetota bacterium
GTCCCGGCCAGGGCAGGGCCACTGCGGCCGTCCGGTCCTGGGCGACGAACGGCGCGCCGGCCGCGGCGGCGGCCCGCACCGCAGCGACGGCGGTGGCCAGCCACGGCCCGGAGTGGAGCGCCCGCCCCATCTCCTCCGAGACGATCGCCGCCTCGACCATCCCCAGGCCGCTCCCACCGCTCGACTCCGGCACGAGGACGTCCAGCGCACCGAGGCCGGCCAGGTGCTCCCAGGCGCGGTCCGCCGGCTCGGCCGCGAGGGCCCGCCGCACCGTCTCGCGCAGCGCGACCTGCTCGTCCGACAGCTCGAGGTTCACCGGCGCGGCAGCCCGAGCACCCGTTGCGCGGTGACGTTCTTGTTCACCTGGGTCGTCCCGCCGGCGATGGTGAGCGACCGGGTGGACAGCCGGGCGGCGGACCACCGGCCGCCCGGGTCGTGCGCGCCCAGCAGCTCGTGGCCGAGGACGGCCACGTCCTGCTCGAGCTCGCCCCACACGGTCTTGGCCAGGCTGGCCGTGCCGGACGCATCGCCGCCGGTCGCGGCGATCGACCGCTGGCACAGCACGGCCAGGAAGGCGAGACGGGTGTCGAGCTCGCCCAGCCGAGCGAGCACCAGCGGGTCGTCGAGGTCCACGAGCCCTCGCCGCTCCGCGTCCCCGAGGTCCTCGACGAGGTCACGCAGCCGCAGCCGGATCATGGCGTACAGGCGCGCCGCGCCCGCCCGCTCGTGGCTCAGGGTGCTCGTGGCGACGGCCCACCCACCGTCGAGCGGGCCGAGCAGCGCCTCAGCGGGGACGCGGACGTCGTCGAAGAACACCTCGGCGAACTCGGCGTCGCCCGTGAGAGTGCGCAGCGGGCGGGCCTCGATCCCCGGCGAGCGCATGTCGACCACGAGGCAGGAGATGCCCCGGTGCTTGGGCACGTCCGGGTTGGTGCGGACGAAGAGCGCGCACCAGTCGGCGCGGTGGCCGTTCGACGTCCAGATCTTCTGGCCCGTCACCACGAAGTCGTCGCCGTCGCGCACCGCGCGGGTCCGCAGCGACGCCAGGTCGGAGCCGGCGTCCGGCTCGCTCATGCCCTGGCACCAGATGTCGTCGGCGCGCACCATCCGCGGGAGCAGCTCGCGCTTCTGCCGCTCGGTGCCGTACTCCATGATCGCCGGGGCGATGTTGTTGATGCCGATGACGTTGACCGGGGTCGGAGCGCCCGCCGCGATGGTCTCCTCGGTGAACACGAGCTGTTCGAGTGCGGTGGCGCCGCGGCCGCCGTACTCCACCGGCCAGGAGATGGCGGCCCAGCCGGCCTCGGCCATCGTCCGATCCCACGAGCGCAGGATGGCGAGCGCATCGTCGTCACGTCCCCGGCGGCGGGCTGCGTCGCGGACCTCGTCGGTCAGGTGGTCCGCGAGCCACGCCCTCAGCTGCTCCCGGAACGCCTCGACATCCGGAGGCAACCGGAAGTCCGTCATGGCCGCGCGGTGCGGGCGAACTCGGCCACGCCGGCGAGGTAGGCGTCGATGTCGGAGGTCTTCCACTCGACCACGCCGCGCATGTCGGGGCTGTAGACCTCGAAGGCGTCGCCCTCGATGGCGTCGGCGATGGCCGTGGCCACCGTCGAGGGAGGCTCGAGCGGGCGGTCGTAGTGGGCGCGATCGCTGCCCGGTCGGTCCCAGATCTCCGTGTCGATGGGGCCGGGCAGGACCAGGCGCACGTCGACCGGCGTTTCCCAGAGGTCGATGGCCACCGCCTCGGCCCACCCCGCGAGGGCGAACTTGCTGGCGCAGTAGGCGGACTCGGCGGCGATGCCCAGGCGGCCGCCGAGGCTCGAGACGTAGACCTGGCAGCCTCGGCCCCGGGCCACCATCGAGGGCAGGGTGGCGAGCGTCATCCGCACCGGCGCCAGGGTGTTGACCGCGAGCGTGGCGTCGAACTCGTCCACCGTCAGCCCCGTGACGTGCCGGCGCATCGGCGTCCCCGCGTTGTGCACGACCACGTCGAGTGGCCCGACCGCCTCGACCGCCGCCGCGACTACCTCGTCCGGCGCCCCCGGCGCCGCGAGGTCGGCGGCGATGGCCGCGTGGCCTGTGCCCGGCAGCGTGGCCACGAGGTCGTCGAGCCGTTGGCGCCGCCGCCCGGTGACCACGACGGTCGCGCCCCGCCCGGCCAGCACGGGCGCCGTCGCCGCGCCGATGCCCGCGGATGCGCCGGTCAGCAGGACGGTCGCACCGGCGAGGGGTAGGCCCACGCGGCGACCGTAGCTGACACCCTGGTCACGTGCCTGTGACCAGGAGGTCGGGGGCCTCGAGGTCGAGGGCGTGGCGGGCGTGGCGGTCGGCCATCGTGAGGAACATCTGGTCGCCGCGGTCCGTCCGCTCGACCATCATCGACGCCCCTACGGCCATGAGCAGCCCGGCGAACGAGCCCAGCCGGTACTCCTCCCAGCACGTGTCCCACGCGTAGCCGGCCACCCCGGCCGCCTCCAGGCCGGCGTGGTAGTCCCGCACCATGGCCTCCTCGACGCGGGCCCGCTCGGCGGGGTCGAGGCCGGCACCCAGGAAGTAGGCGACGTCCCGCACGCCCGGCCCGAGCGCGCACGTCTGCCAGTCCACCACCCCGGCCAGCCGGGTCGCGGGCCCGGGCGAGAACAGCAGGTTGTCGAGCCGGTAGTCGCCGTGGACGACCGTGGCGGGCGAGGCCGACCCGCCCAGGTAGGCCCGCATGCCGGTGAACAGCGCTTCCCCCGCCACCGATACGTGGGGCAGCACAGCGTCGGCATAGCGCTGCCGGAAGCCGTCCCACAGCATGCCCAGCATCGTCGCCGCCAGCTCGCGGCCGTCGGGCGAGTCGCTGTGCAGCCAGTCGAGGGCGGTCAACGACTCGTCGCCCCAGCGGGGGGCGTGCAGGTTGACCAGCTCGCGGACCGCGAGGGCCGCGGCCTCGGCGTCGCACCCGGCGAGCTGGTCGCCGGCGGTGGCCGGGGCCAGGTCCTCCATCAGCAGGACGAAGCCCGCCGTCGCCGGGTCGATGTCGGCGTACAGCACGCCGGGCGTGCGGACCGCGAGCGTGGGGGCCAGCTCCTGGTAGAAGCGCACCTCCTTCTCGTAGCTGCGGAGCGACAGGGCGGTCGCCCGGCTGGTCGGGTCGGCGGCGGGCTGCTTGGCCACCAGTGTCGGCGGCGCCTCGGTCGGGGCGTCGTAGGTGAGCGCCACCCGCACGCTGTCGCACATCTGGCCGGTGCCGACCGGCGTCGTCACCGCCGCCACGACCCGGGCCTCGCCCAGGTGCCCGCCGGCCGCGAGGGCCGCGGTCAGCCACTCGGGCGTGAGGGCCTCCGGCGTCTCGGCGATCGCCAGCTTGCCGTCGGTCATCCGGGGAGCACCCCGGGGACCTCGGTGACGGGGAACCAGCGATGGTGGCGGGCCCCGGTCACCTCGTAGATGGCGGTGCCCTCGCGGCCGTCGCCGGTGCGGACCGTCATCAGGTTGAGGCCGCCGCGCTGGAACGGCTCGTACGGCCGGGCGAACGTGCCCTCCGCTTTGACGTCGATCGTGCGCCCGTCGGCCAGCGTGAACGTGCTGGGCCCGGCCAGGCCAACGATCTCCTGGCCGTGCAGGCCGTACTCGGCAGGCTTGCCGTCGGCGTCGAGCCAGGCCACGTCGGTGCTGAACTCCACGACCGGCACGGGGCCGCTCCCGTCGGTGCCGGCCCAGCAGCCGTCGGTGTAGACGTGTCGGCCGTCGGGCAGCTCCCAGTGCCATACGCCGAGGAACCCGTCGTCGAGCTGGATCTGGAACCACTGCCACAGCGGGCAGCGCCCGTGGTCGCGGATGCCCCACGAGTGGTCCCGCTGGCCGATCCAGCCGTCGACCGACCGGGTCTCGCCCTCGACCGTGTAGGTCCCGGAGTAGGTGCCGGACTGGAAGATGTGGCTCTGGTCCCAGACGATCTCGTCGCCCGCGGTCATCGTCCCCCGCTTCAGCCCGTACGGCTGGGTTCGGGCGGTGAAGGTCATGTCGAGCCCGATGACCGACGTCTCGGGGTCGGCCCACAGGCGGATCTCCCGCCACGGCTCGACCACCTCGACCCGGGCGCCGGGCATGGCCGTGGTGTGGGGGTCGCCGTCGTAGGCCCGCTCGTGGAGGCCGATGAGCGGCACACCGCCGACCCGACCCATCTGCAGCGAGTCCATGCGTTCGCGGGCCGGGTAGTGGGCCATGGTGAAGAACACGACGTCACCGGTGCCCGACGGGTCGTGGACGTCGAAGAAGTAGCTCTCCCGCCAGTGCGGGTGCGGGGTGACGACGGTCGGGAGCAGCTCGGGGATCTGATGGACGAACTGCTCGTCGAAGTCGGTGGGGCGCGCCACGTCAGGCTGCCGACCCGATGCGCGTCGTGGGGGTGAACTTCACCGGCAGGTGCTTGATCCCGCCGACCAGCGGGATGCCGAGGGCCTGGAGGGGCACCGGGTCGGCAGTGACCTCGATGTCCGGCAGCCGCGTGAGCAGCTGGCGGAACGCCACCGCCACCTCGCGGCGGGCGAGGTGGGCCCCCAGGCAGAAGTGGGGCCCGGGGCCGCCGAAACCGACGTGGTTGTTGGGGCTGCGGCGGACGTCGAACCTCTCGGGATCGTCGAACTCCCGGGGATCGCGGTTGGCGGCGCCGTAGAACAGCACGACCTTGTCGCCCTCGACGAAGTCGTGGCCCGACAAGGTCAGGTCGCGGGTGAGGGTGCGCCGCATGAACGTGACCGGCGACGCGACCCGCACGATCTCCTCTACGGCCGACGCGGTCACGCCGTCGAGGTCGCCCTGCCAGGCCGCCCGCTGGTCGGGGTTCAGCGCCAGCAGGTTCATGCCGTGGGTGATGGCGTTGCGGGTCGTGTCGTTGCCCGCCACCGCGAGGAGGATGAAGAAGGGCGCGAGCTCGGCCGGGGCCAGCATGTCCTCGCCGACCTCGGTGTGGACCAGCGCGGTGGTGAGGTCGTCGGCCGGGTTCTTGCGCCGGTGCTCGGCCAGGTCGTTCATGAGGTTGGTGAGCGCCATGCCCGCGTTGAACATGGCCGTGGGGAGCTCCTGGCCGCCCAGCATGTCGGGGTCGCCGGCGCCGAGGATCACGTTGGTGGCGTCGAGCACCGTGCGGAACTCGCTGCGGGGGATGCCCATCATGTCGCAGATGATCAGCAGCGGGAACGGCTGCGACAGCACCTGCACCAGGTCGGCCTCGCCGTCCTCGCAGAAGCCGTCGATCACCTCCGTGCAGATCGTCGCCACCGAGTCGAGCACCTTCTGGAGCTGGCGGGGCGTGAACGACCGGGCCACGATCCCCCGTTGGCGGGCGTGGCGGGGGTCGTCCATCACGATGAACGAGCCGAAGAACTCCATGGCCTGGGCCGGCATGTCGGCGATGGCGGTCGAGCCCCGCCCCGAGCAGAAGTCGAGCGGTCGCCGGCTGATCTCCAGCACCTCGGCGTAGCGGGTGACGGCAAAGAACTCGTCCACGCCCTCCTCCCCCATGAACAGGGTGCGCTGCTCCGCCCGGTGGAACGGGCCCTCCTCCCGCCACACGGCGAACTGGGCCATGCGCTCCGCCAGCGGCAGGCGCCAGAACTCTGCATCCGTGATCTCGAGCGCCTGCGCCATGAGTGTCCCCTCGTGTGCTCGCCGCGCGTTCCGCGGGGATCGTAGCTAGCGATCGTCGTTCGCGTTTGGGTCGGCCGCGGTCGCCCCGCCGCGGGCCGTGCGCTCAACGAACGCTCACGTGCCGCTCACCCCGCGAACGCAGGATCAGGCCATGGTCCTGCACCTCCCCGACGAGCAGCCACCATCGGGCGCGGTCTCCGAGCCGGCAACACCCGCACCCAGCCACGCCGCCGGTAATAACTTCGGTCATCGAATAATTCGAGGTTATCATCATCGACCATGGTGACCCGGAGCTCCCTCGCCGCGAACGTCGAAGACGAGGACTTCGGCCTCGTCGCGGGGCGCACCATCGCCCGTCTCGCCAAGCTGGTCGAGGCGGCCATCGCGCCGTTGGAGCTGTCGCTGCCCCAGTACCGGCTGCTCGCGCTGCTCGTCGACGGGGCCGCGATGTCGTCCACGCTGGCGGAGCGACTCACCGTCAAGCCGCCCACGGTCACCGCGGTGGTCGACGGGCTCGTCGCTCGGGGGCTGGTGACGCGGCAGGTCGATCCCCACGACCGGCGCCGGCTGCCGCTCGTGCTGACGCCGGACGGGACGGCGCTGCTGGAGCAGGCGAACGCGTCCGTCGGAGCGGCCCTCGTCGACGGCCTGGGACTGGTCGGCGACCACGATGCGCACGCGGCGGTCGACGGTCTGGACGCCTGGCAGAAGGTGCTCGACGCCCGCCGCGAGCGTCATGCGGCAGAACGGCGGGCCGCAGGCGCATGACGGCCGTCGAGCAGTCCCGCGACGGAGTCGGGCCCGACCCCGAGACCGGGTC
>JBKPRV010000038.1:0-7250 GCA_046734715.1 Actinomycetota bacterium
TCGACATCACCAGCGACGAGTCGGTCACCCGTCCGCTGCTCGACGGTGGCGCACCTCGCTACCGGCGCCGACCCCTTCGGTCGCCGACCGGGTGGATGCACGTTCGCGGCGCCCGCGAGAACAACCTCCGCGGTGACGACGTCGCCATCCCGCTCGGCGTGCTCGTCGGCGTGTGCGGTGTGTCCGGGTCGGGGAAGTCGTCGCTCGTCGTCGACACGGTCGGGCTCGCGCTGGCGCCCCCGAAGGTGACCACGTCCATCGCCTCGCGCGATCGCATCGAGGCCGGTGCCCACGACGGCATCGACGGCGCGCCGAAGCGGGTGCTCGTCGCCGACCAGGCGCGCGAGGCGGTGGGCTCGGCCGGCTCGTACCTCGGCATCGTCGACGCCCTGCGCCGCGTCTACGCGGGCAGCGACGTCGCCGAGTCCGCCGGCATCACCGAGGCCGACATCAAGGGCGGCTGCGACCTCTGCGGCGGGCGCGGCAGCTGGCGGGAACGGATGTGGTTCCTTCCCGCCGTCACTCACGCCTGTGACGCCTGCGGCGGCACCGGGTACCGCCGGGAGGCGGCGGCGCTGGTCGTCCGCGGCCACACCCTCGCCGACGTGGAGGCGCTCACCCTCGACGAGGTGGCCGGCGCCTTCGGCGACGTACCCGCGGTGGGTCGTGCGTGTGACGCGGCGGCGCGCGTCGGCCTCGGCTACCTCGTCGTGCGCCAGCCCGGATGGAGCCTCTCCGGCGGCGAGGCGCAGCGGCTGAAGCTCGCCAAGGAGCTGGGCAAGCGAGCCACGGCCCGCACGCTCTACCTGCTCGACGAGCCGACCGTCGGTCTGCACGTCAACGACGTAGGCGTCCTCGTCACGGCGCTCGACGAGGTCGTCGCCTCGGGGAGCACGGTCCTCGTCGTCGAGCACCATCCCGACCTGCTCGCCGCCTGCGACTGGCTCATCGAGCTCGGCCCCGGCGCGGGCCCCGACGGTGGCCGCGTGATCTTCACCGGCCCGCCCGAAGACCTCGCCGCCGCCGGCACCCCGACCAGCCCCTACCTCAAGGAGGCGCTGGCATGAACGTGCTCCTCCTCGCCGACGCCTCGCCATCGCTCCGGGCCCGGGCGCTGGTCGAGCTGGACGGCGCCGACGAGTCCGATCCCGAGGTGTCGCGCCTGCGGGCCGAGATCGGGGCGAGCCCGGAGGTCACGGCCGTCCTCGGCGCGCTCGATCAGGTCACTCCGCGGCAGCTGGCCTACCTCCTCTGCCGGCTCGCCTACCTCGACTACCGGGGGCCGGAGGTCGCGTCGGCGGCCGAAGCTCTCTTCGGCCAGCAGCAGAAGGACGGATCCTGGCCCCTGCTCGCCGAAGACGACGAGCGCATCACGGGAGGCGGTCCGGCCAAGTCGTCTCGGCGCCGGCGGGCGCAGCCCCGGGTGCGCCCGCGGTCCGAGAGCTGGCGGATGATCCCGCAGCAGACGTCGATCCCGCTACGGGGGCTGGCCGCGGCCGGCTACGCCACCGACCCGCGTTCCGAGCGGGGCTACGAGTGGCTGATCGCCCAGCGGCTCGACGACGGCGCCTGGCCCGGCGACATCAAGGCCGACCACACCCGCTCGATGGGCACGCCCGGCTACCGCAAGCTGCCCCGAAGCCCCGGGTGCCGCTCGGCGACGACCGGCGCGCTGGCCGCCCTCGCCCTGCACCCGGAGCGACGTACATCGGGCCTCGCCCACGATGCCCTCGACCACCTCCTGGCCCGGGAGACGCGCGACCAGTGGAGCCTCGGCCACGAGGTGGCTCGGCTCCTCGGGTTCGAGCGGGCCCGCGGGACGCTCACCTTCTACGCCACCTTCGACCTCGCATTCCTGCTCGATCTCGCCAGCCGCTGCGGCGTTGCGCCGGACGAGCCGCGGGTGGCGGAGCTGGTGGACTTCCTCGCATCTCGGCGCGGCCCGTTCGGGCTGTGGGAGCACCCCGGACATCCGCAGCTCTCGCGCTGGCTCACGTTCGACCTGGATGCCAGCCTCGCACGCCTGCAGGCCGGCGACTGGACGGGCACCGGCAGCACCGAGCGCGTGTCCGTGCGCGCCTATCCCCGACGCCGACGCCGGTACTGAGGCGCAGACGGCCTGCTTGACTGCCGAGATGGCCGACTGCAAGACGTGTGAGCTGCTGGAGCGCCGAGACCGGGGCGACGCCCCCGACTGGGACGCCATCATCCGCACGGACGCGTGGGACGTGGTCCATTGCGACGCCTCGAGCCTGCGCGGTTGGGTCGTCCTCGTCGTCCGGCGCCACGTCGCCGCCGTGGCCGACCTCAGGGAGGCAGAGGCCGCCGCGCTCGGTCCCCTTCTCCGCGACGTGTCCCGTGCCCTGCACGACCTGTGCGGCTGCGAGAAGACCTACGTCGTCCAGTTCGCCGAGAGCCGGGACCACCGCCACGTGCACGTCCACGTGATCCCGCGGCCGCCGGATCTGGCCGATGAGCGGCGCGGCCCCGGGATCTTCGCGTTCCTGGGCGTGCCCGAGAGCGAGCGGGTCAGCGAGGACGACATGAACGTCTTCGCCGCCTCTCTGCGCGGCTGGTTCCAGGCCGCGGGCATCGCTTCAGGGACCTGATCGGGGGGGACCGCCGCAAGGACCCGCTGCACACGTTCACGCTCGAGCTCACGGGGAAGGAGCGGCCCCGCATCCTGTCTTGTTCCACCAGGCGATCCTCGACGTCGGGGCCGACCATCTCCTCCTCGGCGTGCTGCGGCTGCCGGCACACGAGTCGGCCGGCATCGGCCCCCGGGTCCTCGCCGACCTCGGGGTCACCCTCGATCGCGCTCGGGCCGAGGTCCAACGCCGGGTGAGCGGGCCGGAGCCGGGCCTCACCGCCGAAGATGCGGAGGCGCTGCGCCCTATCGGGATCGACGTGGACGAGATCCGCCGGCGGGTCGAGGAGGCCTTCGGTCCGGGTGCGCTCGATGCTCCTGTCGGTGCCGCTCGCCGGTGGCGATCGCCGGATTGCGCTCCGATGGGACCCGTCTTCACGGCCGAGGCCAAGCAGGCCCTGGAGCTGGCCTTCCGGGAGTCGATCAGGCTGAGCCACCAGTACGTCGGGGCCGAACACCTGGTGCTCGCGCTGGCCCAGGCCGACGGGCCCGCCGCCGACATCCTGCGAGGCCTCGACGCCGACCCCGCCGTGGTCCGCACCCGAGTGCTCGACCAGCTGGGCCGCGCCGCCTAGGGCCAGTGCGTGAGGCCGAGGACCGTCTCCACCGCGTCATCGATGGCCAGATCGTCGATGTCGATGCGGCGGCCGACATCGTGCCGTTCCAGGGCCCGGGCGTCAGCGATGGCCCGGCCCGCCACCCTGAGCAGCTCCTCCACCGGTTGGCCTTGCAGCGGGTCGCCGGGTTGCGCCCAGCCGCCGCCGTCCCGCCGCGAGAGGATCCGCCTGGTCAGCTCCTGGTCGTTCACATGGAGCCGGCACCACGTGAACTTGGCCATCGGGAGCGCCTCTTCGTACCGGCGCGCCTCCGCGGCTGTCCACACGGGCCCCGTGACCACGGCCTGGCGGGCGCCGGCCTCGTGGAAGTTGTCCCATAGGGCAGCCAGGTTCCGCGCCCGCAGGACATGGTCGTGGGGAGCGGTGCTGCAGATCCCGATCTGATCGACATCCACGTAGGCGGCCGTGGCGCCCGAGCGCAGCCGCTTCATGTAGGCGCCGAAGCCCACCGCCGACTTGCCGACCCCGGTCGCGCCCGACACCCAGAGCAGCTCGCCCCCAGCCCGGCTGGCCGGCGGCGACGCGCCCCGCCGATCCGGCCCCGCCGGCGGCCAGTCGCCGAGCTCCGTGATCACCCGCCCGGCGGCCTCATCGATCGACAACCCCGTCGTGTCGACGCACCAGGGGGCGAAGTTGCTGCGGTCGTACGCTGCGGCCTCCTCCACCGCGGCATCGGGCTGCGCAGTCGATCCCATACGCCGAACGAGCCGCGCCCGCAGCTCACCCGGATCGACCCGCAAACGGCCGACCACGACCGGGGGCCCTCCGGTCTCATCGAGGTTGGGACCGCGCTCGGAATCGACCACCCCGGACACGATCAAGCAGCGTGCCCCGGCCTCAGCGAAGCTCGCGCGGAGACAAGCGATGTTGCGGGCCTTGAGCCGGTGCCTGTCCGGATCGCTCGCCGTCGCGGGGTAGCACATCCCCAGCTGGTCGACATCGACATACGCCGGCCCAGCCCCCGCATGGGTCAGCCGCCGGTAGATCTCCCATGCCACCGCGGTCTTGCCGACACCCGGCGGCCCCGTCACCCACAGCACCGGGATCACGTGCCGATGCTCGCGCCCGGGCATGATCAGCGACCGGCGGTTTGGAGGATCTCCAGGGCGTCGACCGTCAGCCGGAGGTTGGCGCGGCCGCCCCTCTGTGACTTCAGCGGGACGTCTCCTCGGTGATGGCCGCGTGGACCTGCCGGATCGCGGTGATCGCGGCTTCGAGCTGGCTCCGGGTTCGGCCGATCGCGGAGAACACGTCGTAGAGGTCGGTGAGGCCGGCCCACTGGACCATCCGCTTCTCGTTCAGGGCCCAGGTCCGCCGGTGGGCGAGGCGGGCGTGCGCGCAGTGCAGGACGGCACGGGCCAGGGCGCCGGAACAGCTGACGGGGTTCTCGGTCGCCGCCCAGTAGGGGGCGTAGGCCAACTCGTCGGACGCTCGGGCCAGCCAGCGGGCGGGCGCCGCGGCCTGGAGCGCGTCGGGGAACTCGACGGGGGCCAGCTCACCCCAGAGCGTCCGGTTGGTGGCGACCTCGCCGGCGAGCATGTAGGTCGGGATGCCCGCCAGGTGGAAGGCGAGGATGTGAACCTCGAAGTGGCCGCGACGGGCTTCGTTCGTCCAGTGCTCGACCACGTCGAGGTTGCGGTAGTGGATGTCGAAGTGGCGCCCGTCGACGTCGAAGGTCGCGCCGCCGTACATGACCTGGCCCCACTCGAACGGGCGGAACACCCGCCCCGGCCACCCGAGCGCCTCGAACACGCCCACGTCGACCTCGCCCCGGTAGTACACGGCGAAGTCCCAGTCGCTGTCGGGCCGGTGATCGCCCCGGGCACGAGAGCCGCCGAGGGCGACCGCCTCGACGTTCGAGAGGCGCCGGCACGCGGCGACGACCTCGCGCACGAACTCGTCGTCGGTCACGGCGGGTAGACGCCGAGCGGCTCCGCGGCCCGGGTCATCGGAGCGTCCACGACGTTGGGAGTACCATACCCCCCCGGCTCGTGGGTGCTGGACCGCCGACGGGCGGTGCCACCCGGGCAGCACGCCCGCGTTGGCCCTCGGCCACGGCGAACCGCTGCATGGCTAGGACAGAGACGCAGCTGCCCTTCGCGGGGCTCGGCATCGCCGGTGTGCACAACGCCACCGAGTCGACGACGTCGGCCAACAAGAACGAACGTGGGTACCAACTCCCGCGACCCGCCGGCACCGGCCCATGATCGCACGTGTCCTTTTGCGGCACCCTCGTTCGATGAACCGATGAACGGCCGCAGCCTGCGGCCGGACAAGGAGGCCATCCCGTGAGATACCTGTTCCTGCTCAACCGGACCGAGGATGGCCTGCCGCCGCCGGGCACGCCCGAAGCGCACGCCCAGTTCGAGGCCTACCGCCAGGCCAACGAGGCCATGGCCGCGGCCGGGGTGCTGGTGGACTGCGCGCCGCTCGCACCGCGGTCGTCGTCCACGACGCTGCGGGTGCGCGACGACGAGATGCTGATCACGGATGGTCCCGCCGCGGAGATCAAGGAACAGCTCGGGGGCTACACCATCGTCCGGTGCGCCGACCTCGACGAGGCGCTGAAATGGGCCGCGACGATTCCCGCGGCGCGGGAGGCCTCCATCGAGATCCGCCCCATCGTCGACCTCGAGGGGCCGAGCTGACCGACGGCGTCGAGGAGACGCTGCACGGGAGTTGGTGGAGCGCGGTGGCGGCGCTGACCCGGCTGACCGGCGACCTGGGCCGAGCGGAGGACGCGGTGCAGGAGGCCTGCGCGGCCGCCCTCGTGCGCTGGCGCCGCGACGGGGTGCCGGCCAACCCCACCGGCTGGCTCATCGGCGCCGCCCGGCACAAGGCCATCGACACCATCCGCCGGGAGGGCCGGCGGGCCGAGAAGGAGGCGGCTGCCGTGCGGGACCTGGGAGAGCCGGTGGTCGAGCCCGGCGGCGAGGACGACGAGCTCAGCCTGGTGTTCCTGTGCTGCCACCCGTCGCTGGACCCGGCGGTGCGTGTCGCGCTGACCCTGCGGGCGGTCTGCGGTCTGACCACACCAGAAGCGGCGGCCGCGTTCCTGGTGCCCGAGCCGACGATGGCGAAGCGGCTGACCCGCGCCAAAGCGAAGATCCGCGATGCCGGCATCCCGTTCCGCACGCCGGACGAGGCCGAGCGTGCCCGCCGCCTGCCCGCAGTGCTCAAGGTGGTCTACCTCGTCTTCACCCAGGGCCACATGGCGACCCGCGGCGACGACCTGGTCCGCGGCAGCCTGTGCGACACGGCCGTCTCGCTGGCCCGCCGGCTCGCCCGGCTGCTCCCCGACGAGCCCGAGGTGGCCGGGCTCCTGGCCCTCCTGCTCCTCACCGACGCCCGCCGTGCCGCCCGCACCGACGCTCACGGCGACCTGGTCCTGCTCGAGGACCAGGACCGGAGCCGCTGGAACGCCGCCCTGATCGCCGAAGGCGAGGCCCTGCTCGAAGGCGCCCTCCGCCAGGGGAGCCCCGGCCCCTACCAGCTCCAGGCCGCCATCGCCGCCTGCCACTCCGGCGCGCCGACCGCCGAGGTGACGGACTGGCGCGAGATCGCCCTGCTCTACGACGACCTGCTCCGAGTGGAGCCCAGCCCGGTGCACGAAGCCAACCGGGCTGTCGCCATCGCCATGTCCGAGGGCCCGGCCGCCGGGTTGGTCATCCTGGACGCCCTCGCCCACGATCCGCAGCTCGCCCGCTGGCCCCAGCTCCACATCGCCCGCGCCGACCTGCTGCGGCGCTCGGGCCGGCCCGCCGAGGCGTACGAAGCCTACGGTCGCGCCCTGCAACTCGAGCCCGCGGCGGCCGAGCGCCGGTTCATCGAAGCGAGACGAGCCGAGCTAGGCGGGGACTCACTGCGTTTCTAAAACAGAAGATACGTGACTAAAGAGACGCTCATTTCTCTAGACGGCGCCAGGGCCCACGACGCGGCCTGAGTCAGAGCTACGCTGAACCGTATGGTTCAGCGTATGACGCCGC
>JBKPRV010000039.1:0-3694 GCA_046734715.1 Actinomycetota bacterium
GTCAACGGCGCGGTGGGGGCCGTGCTCGGGCGTCGGCGACCGTGGGCCGCCCGGCTGGGTGGCGCCGCCCTGCTGGCGGGCTCCGCCTGCACGCGCTTCGCGATCTTCCAGGCGGGCACGCAGTCGGTCGACGACTCCGACGCCACGGTTCTCCCCCAGCGGGAGCGAGGAAGAACCACTTTACCGGGCCAGCCGATCGGCCCCCGCGGGGGCAGCACGACGCTGGTGACCCCGTCGCGGACTCGGACGCAGCGTCGACCCTGCTCGCAGAGGACAATGCCTCAGCACACATGGCCGCCGGCGCTGCCGGCGACCATGTTTCGGATCGTCACGGGCGCCGAGAGAGCCTCGACGACCCGGGCAGAAGCGACCTGTGATCTGACCTACACCCGGCGTCCTCGCAGCAGCATGAACAGGATGATCACGGCCAGGATCAAGACGATCGTTCCGATTCCGATGTACATCGTTCGCTCCCCTTCGTTGTGCGATGTTGTGGGCCGATACCTACCCGCCGATCGAGGCCGCCAGCCGGCATCCGTCCCTTCGGCAGCCTCGATCGGGAAACGGTCAGTCGGACGTGAACCCCACGTAGCGGGTGTAGAGGGCCCGGTAGTCCTGCATCACCTCTCGGAGGTCGTCGGTCGAGCTCTCGGTGCTCTGCCACCGGCCGTCGACGCCCTCGCGCTCGTGGGTGATCGTGCGCACCGTCTCGTCCCAGACCTCCGCCACGAGCGTGCTGGCGCTCTCGACCGTACGGCGGGGATCGTCGATGAACCCGGCCTGGATGGCAGCCCACCGGTCCTCGTAGCGACCAGTCCCCGGATCCAACGCCGTCTCGGGGCCGACCGGAGCCAGCTTCTGCATCGGGTCTGATCCGGGCGTGCGGTCGATCGCCACCGCGTCGCTGCCGTCGGGTTCGGCCTCAGGCTCGAGCTCGGTGTCTTCGACCTCGTCGGAATCCTCGTCGACGGCATCATCGACCGGCTCCCGAACGCTGGCGTCGGTGACGTCGGCATCCGTGTCGGACCCGCCGTCGTACTGCTCGTCGGTCGGGTCGTCGCTGCCGCCCACCTGAAGGTTCTCGTCGACCGGGTCGTAGTCGGCCGGGCGGTCGGTTTCGTGCGTGGTCATAGGGCACCTCTTTCGGGAAGATCGTGTTCGTCGGCTTCGGTCTCGTCGTTGGAGGCTCCATCGTCCAGCAGCTCGGAGAAGAGTGCGCGGTAGCGCTGGAATGCCTCCCGGAGATCGTCGGTCGACGCCGCCTGCTGCTCGCTCCGAAGCTGAATGGTGTGCGCCGTCCGGTAGTTGTCGACCAGCTGGGGGTGGTCGACGGACATCATCTCGACGCGCTCGTCGAACTCGTCGACGGGGTAGCCACGCTCACGCATGACGGTCTGGACGAGGCCGTCAGCCTCCGCCACGGTCTGCTCGGGCTCGTCGATGAAGCGCTGTTGCACCGTCAGCCATTGCTCTGCGTACGCCTCGCGGGCCGCAGGTTCGAGCTCGCGGATCTCGAGGGTGCTGCGGCGCTTGACGCGCCCGCGCAGCTCGGCCTCGGCCCTGCGGCGGTCACCCTCTTCGTCGACCATGTGGTCGTATTCCGGTCCGAACCGCTGCTTCAACGACCGGGACCGCAGTTGTGAGAACGCCACGACCGCGATGCCGAGCACCACGACGACGGCCAACACCACTAGTAACCAGGTCATAGGGAAACCCCCTTGTCGGTGCTCATCCCGTACCCGAGCCGTCGACGCTTCAGTACGACGATCCGATCGTGGCGTTGTCACGCGCGGCTCACGGCGTGAGCAGGTGGGACCACGAACCCCACCCGCTTCGCGCGCTAGTCCGCGACGATGGGTGCCATGGCTGGTTACGCGGTTGCACATGTGGACGAGATCGAGGAGTTCGAGGACGTCGGGTGCCACTACCGGCCGATCCGGCACCACCTGGGCATCTCGGCGTTCGGAGTGACCGCTTGGACGGCCCATGCCGCGGGCGATCCCGTCATCAACGAGCACGACGAGGGCGACCCCACCGCCGACCAGGAGCTCTTTCTCGTGCTGCGTGGCCACGCCGTGTTCGAGCTCGACGGCACCGTCGTCGACGCGCCGGCCGGGACGCTCGTCTTCGCCCCTCCCCACACCCGGCGAGCGGCCTCCGCCCGCGAGAACGGGACGACCGTCATCCTGGTGGAAGGCACACCCGGGAAGGCGTACGAGCCCCGCGGCTGGGAGCTCTGGGCTCCGCTCGCCCCCCTCTACCAGGCGGGCGCCTACGCCGAGGTCGCCGACCGCCTTGGCTCGGTGGTTGCAGCCGCCCCGCAGTACCCCATGCTGTTCTTCAACCTCGCCTGCTGCGAAAGCCTCTCCGGCCGCACGAGCGAAGCGCTCGATCACCTCCGCCACGCCATCGAAATGTCCGAGGAGTTCCGCGCTACCGCCAAGACCGACTCCGACCTGGACCCGATCCGCAACGACCCGGCCTTCGACCAACTCGTCGGCGACTAGCCAGACGTAGTGCCCGTGGACCTTGCTCTCCCCCGACAGCCTCAGAGGTGGATCGCGGGATAGAGGGGGAAGCGGGCGAGCAGGTCGGCGGCCCGCTGGCGGCAGGCATCGGTCACCGCCGAGGGCTGCTCGAAGCGGGCCAGCGACGGGCCGGACGACGCCGGCGCGGGCGTTGTGGCCCGGAGGGCGGTGACGATGATGTCCGCAGCCTCGTCGATCTCGTCGACGCCTAGGCCGAGTGTGGTGAGCGCGGGGGTGCCGAGCCGGACGCCGGACGTGTACCAGGCGCCGTTGGGATCGGCGGGCACGGCGTTGCGGTTGGTGACGACCCCGCACGCCAGCAGGGCGGACTCGGCCTGCCGGCCGGTGAGACCGAAGCTCGCGGCCACGTCGATCAGGACCAGATGGTTGTCAGTGCCGCCGGTGACGAGCTGCACGTCGCGCCGGACGAGCCCCTCGGCGAGCGCGGCGGCGTTGGCGACGATCCGTCCGGCGTAGTCCCGGAACTCGGGCCGGCGGGCTTCGGCGAACGCCACGGCCTTGGCCGCCATCACGTGGGGCAGGGGCCCGCCGAGCACCATCGGGCAGCCACGGTCCACGTGCTCGGCGTGCGCCGCGTCGCACAGGACGAACCCGCCCCGCGGGCCACGCAGAGACTTGTGGGTCGTCGACGTGACGATCGGGGCGTTGGCGACCGGGTCCTCGTCGTCCGTGAGCACCTTGCCCGCGACCAACCCGGCGAAGTGGGCCATGTCGACCAGGAGCGTGGCATCGACCTGGTCGGCGATCTCGCGCAGAACCCTGAAGTTGGGGTTGCGCGGGTAGGCCGAGTAGCCGGCGACGATGATCAGCGGCCGGAACTCCTGCGCCAGCGCCCGCACCGCGTCGTAGTCGAGCCGGCCGGTCTCGGGATCGACGCCGTAGCTGCGCTGCTCGAACATCTTGCCCGAGATGTTGGGGCGGAAGCCGTGGGTGAGGTGCCCGCCCGCGTCGAGCGACATGCCGATCATGCGCTGGCCGTTCAGCTCGGCGCGCAGCTTCTCCCAGGCCTCGGCGGTCAGGTCGTTGACGTGGCGCACGCCCTCGCCCTCCAGGAACGGCGCTTCGACCCGCTTGGCCAGGATCGCCCAGTACGCGACCAGGTTGGCGTCGATGCCCGAGTGGGGCTGGACGTAGGCGTGCTCGGC
>JBKPRV010000040.1:0-5641 GCA_046734715.1 Actinomycetota bacterium
GTGGGACCCGGAGCGCTACGGCGACCTGGTGCACCCGGGCGACAACTACTCCTACGACATCTACTCGCAGGCCGCGCAGGCGGTCCGCAGACCGGGGGACGTGGACGTGCTCGACGGGCTCGACGTCCGCAACGTCATCGCCATGGGCGAGTCGCAGTCCGCCGCCCGCATGGTGACCTACGTCAACGCGGTGCACCCCGTGGCCGGCATCTACGACGGGTTCCTGGTCCACAGCCGGGGCGGCGGCGGGGCTCCGCTGGAGGACACGCCCGACATCCTCGGCCAGGGGGTGGCCCGCATCCGCGACGACCTCGACGTGCCGGTGATGCAGTTCCAGACCGAGACCGACCTGTTCGGCCTGCTGGGCTTCCACCGGGCCTCCCAGGACGACACCGACATGCTGCGGACCTGGGAGGCGGCCGGCACGGCCCACGCCGACCAGGCCATCCTCGACTACAACGCCGAGCTGGCGTCCGAGGAGGGAGGCGGCGGGTTCGACCTGGCCGCCATGTGCGGGTCCATCAACACGGGCCCCCAGGCGCAGGTGGTGCGCGCCGCGCTCAGCGCCCTGCGGGACTGGGTGGTCGACGGCACCGAGCCACCCGAGGCGCCCCGCCTGCAGACAGAGGGCGAGGCCATCGCCCGGGACAGGTGGGGCATCGCCCTCGGCGGCATCCGCACCCCCGGGGTCGACGCCCCGGTGTCGGTGCTGACCGGCGAAGCGCCCGCGGGCCGCAGCGTGTTCTGCATGCTGTTCGGCGACACGGTGCCGTTCGACGCGGCCACGATCGCGTCGCTGTACCCCACCGACGACACCTACGTCGCTGCGGTGACCGACTCGGCCAACGCCGCGGTGGACGCGGGGTACCTGCTGCGGGCCGACGCCGACGCCTTCATCGAGGCCGCCGGCGAGGCCGGTCTCAGGTAGAGGCGCCGCCCGGCCGGCGACGTCAGCCCGCCGGTCGGGCGATGGTCTTGAGCTCCAGGTACTCCTCCAGGCCGGGCACACCCATCTCCCGGCCGATGCCCGACTGCTTGTAGCCGCCGAACGGCGCGTCGGGCCCGTAGTACATGCCGCCGTTGACGCTGATGGTCCCGGCCCGGATGCGGCGGGCCACCTGGGTGGCACGCTCCGGGTCGGTGCCGAACACTGCGCCCGACAGCCCGAAGATGGAGTTGTTGGCGATGGCCACGGCGTCGTCGTCGTCCCGGTAGCCGTGCACGACCAGCACCGGGCCGAACACCTCCTCCTGGGCCACGGTGGCGTCCGGGTCGACGCCGGTCAGCAGCGTCGGCTCGTAGAAGAAGCCCGGACGGTCGGGGGCCCGGCCGCCGGTGACGACGGTTGCACCCTCGGCCACTGCACCCTGCACGTAGCCGTCGACCCGCTGGCGCTGGGCTTCCGTGATCAGCGGGCCCATCATCGTGCCCGGGTCGCGGGGGTCACCGTAGGGGACGCCCGCCAGCACGCCGGCGACCTGCTCCACCGCCTCGTCCAGCTTGGCCTCGGGCACCAGCAGCCGGCTGGTGATGGCGCAGCCCTGCCCGGCATGCGAGCAGATGGTGAAGCCCGAGAACATGGTGGCCAGGCTCAGGTCGGCGTCGTCCATGACGATGAACGCCGACTTGCCCCCGAGCTCCAGGAACGTCTTCTTCACCGTGTCGCTGGCGGCGGCCATGATGCGCCGGCCGACGGCCGTGGACCCGGTGAAGCTGACCATGTCGACCTGCGGGTCGGTCACGAGCGCTTCGCCCACCTCGGCCGAAGCGCCGGTGAGGAAGTTGACGACGCCGGTCGGGATGTCGGTGTTCTCGGCGACGACCTTGCCCAGCGCGGCGCTGATCCACGGGCACTGGGGTGGGGACTTGACCACCATGGTGCAGCCCGCGGCCAGCGCCGGGACCAGCTTCGCCAGGGTGATCTGGACCGGGTAGTTGTAGGGCACGATGGCGGCGACGACGCCCACCGGCTCCTTCTCCACCCAGCGGCTGTGCAGCCCGCCCATCACCTCGGCCACGCCCAGGTCCTCGCGGAACTCGTACTTGTCGAGCAGGTCGGCGTACCAGCCCACGATCTTGATCGGCGTCTCGAGGCCGGGGCCCTGGGTCAACATGAAGGGCAGCCCGTTGTCGGCGATCAGGAGCGAGCGCAGGTCCTCCTGGCGGGCGACGAGGGCGCCGTGGAGCTGGCGCAGGCAGGCGGCCCGGAAGGCCTGATCCGTCGCCCAGCCGGTGGTGTCGAACGCCTGGCGCGCGCTCTCGACCGCACGGCGGGCGTCACCGACCGAGGCGTCGGCGGCCTGGCCCAGCTGCTCGCCCGTGCTCGGGTCGACGGTCGGGTACGTTCGGTTCCCCTCGGCGGGGACGAGCTCGCCGCCGACGAGCAGGCGTTCCTCGTGCCACATACCCGGAAACTATATTCTCTCAATCGGAGAGGCAAATGCTAGCGACAGGCTAGGACCGGTCCCGGAGGTCCTGGTCCAGCTCCACCCCGAACGACTGCATGGCCATGGCCAGCACGTCGTAGGCACCCACGGTGAACACCAGGTCCATGAGCTGCTGGCGGTCCAGCTCGCCCGCCAGCACCGTCCAGGTGTCGTCGGCGATGCGGGCTTCGGCCAGCAGCTCGTCCACCGCGGCCACCATGGCCCGCTCCAGCGGTGCCCAGCCCGGCGCGTCGGGACCGGCGGCGATGCGGGTGATCTCGTCGCCGTCGAGGCCGGCGTCGCCCGCCATCACGACGTGCTGGAGCCACTCGTAGCGGCAGTCGCGGACCGCCGCCACCCGCAGCACCAGCAGCTCGCGCTGCCGCGGCGACAGCGTGGTGGCGAACAGCACGTGGCCGTTGAAGGTGTGGTAGGCGCGGGTGAGCACCGGGTGGTGGGCGAGGGTGCCCAGCACGTTCAGGCCCTTGGGCCGGTCGCCGCCCCGCTCGGGGAGGGGATGGCGGGGCTCGGGCGGGCGCAGGGCGGCGAGCGCGTCCCGCATCTCCGGCGGCCAGTCTCGGGGCGCCAGGGGCGGGATCCGCGGGACCTCGCCGGTCACGTAGTGACCTCCAGGTGCAGGGCCGTCACGCCGCGCAGGATGTAGGTGGGCACGTAGCGGTAGCGCCGGGCGCCGGGCGGGCCGTGCTCCGCCTCGGAGATGCCGATGCTCGACGTGCGGGCGAGCAGGCGCTCCAGGGCGATGCGGGCCTCGACCCGGGCCAGGGGCCCACCCGGGCAGGCGTGGATGCCGCGCCCGAAGGCGAGGTGCTCCTTGGCGTTGGGCCTATCGAGCCGGAGCTCGCCGGGCGCCTCGAAGCGCCCGGGGTCGCGGTTGGCGGCGTGGGGGAACACGGCGACCGTCGTCCCGGCCGGGATGGCCACGCCGCCGAGCGAGGTGGTGACCCGGGCCATGCGGGACACGGTCTTGACCGGGCCGTCCAGCCGCAGCACCTCCTCCACGAAGTCGGGGATGCGGCCGGGCTCGGCCCGCAGCCGGTCCTGGAGCTCATGGTCGTCGCCGAGGATGCGGAGCGCGGCCGTGATCAGGCGGGCGGTGGTGTCCTGCCCGGCCGCGAACAGAAAGGTGGCGGTGCGGACCACATCGAGGACGTCGGGCACCGTCCCGTCCGGGTAGGTGGCGGTGGCCAGCTTGGTGAGCACGTCGTCGCGGGGCTCCCGCCGCCGGTCCTCCACGTAGGCGCTGAAGGTCTCGGACAGGAAGGCCAGCGGGTCGAGCGACTGGGGCCGCTCCTGGCCGACGCCCGGGTCGGGGTGCTCGACGCCCAGCTGGTGCTTGAACGTCGGATGCTCGTCCTCCGGCACTCCCAGCAGCTCGGCGATGACCACCATGGCGAAGGGCTGGGCGAACTCGCCCTGGACCTCGAAGGCCGACCGGCCGAGCACGCGGTCGAGCTGGCGGTCCGCCAGGCGGACGATGGCGTCCTCGCTCTCCTGGAGCCGGCGGGGCGTGAGCAGCCGCATGAGCAGCCCACGCAGTGCGTCGTGGGCGGGCGGGTCCTGCGTGATCAGGTACTCGCCCATGGGCAGGCCGGCGCGGTGGCGCTCGATGAGGTCGTTGGCGTCGTCGCCGTCCGGTGCCTCCGGGATCCCGGGGAACGGCCCGGTCACCGAGATGCACGACGAGAACGCCTCCGGGCGGCGCCACAGCTCCGACGCCTCCTCGTAGCCGGTCACCGCCACCACGCCATGGTGGGGCAGCCTGGTCACCGGACCGAGGGCCCGCAGGTGCTCGAAGTACGGCAACGGGTCCTCGACGAGCGACGGGTCCGTGAAATAGTTGACGGTGTCGTAGCCGGTCATCGAACGCTACGATAACAAGGCTCTCATTGTGCGGAAATGCTCTTCGCACCCTCCTGCGACCAGGAAGGTCAACGCCGATGCCTCGACGCCTGCCGGACCGGCCGATCCACCTGCGGGCGGCGCGCCTGCTGGACGTGGTCAAGGGCGAGCTGATCGAGCCCGGCGACCTGCTGATCGAGGGCGAGCGCATCGCCGAGGTCGGCCCGTCGTCCGTGCCGGCGGAGGCCGAGGTCGTCGACCTGGGCGACCTGACGCTGCTGCCGGGGCTCATGGACATGGAGGTCAACCTGCTGCTGGGCGGGCCCGACCACACGAGCCCGCTCAACGCGGTGCAGGACGACCCCGCGGTGCGCACCCTGCGGGCGGTGGCCAACGCCCGCCGGACGCTGCGGTCGGGGTTCACCACCGTGCGCAACCTCGGACTGTTCGTGCAGACCGGCGGGTTGCTGCTCGACGTGGCCCTGCGCAAGGCGATCGACCTCGGCTGGATCGACGGCCCGCGGGTGGTGCCTGCGGGGCATGCCATCTCGCCCACCGGGGGCCATCTCGACCCCACCATGTTCCAGGCCCTGGCGCCGCACATCATGCCGCTGACCGTGGAGGAGGGCATCGCCGACGGCGTCAGCGAGGTGCGCAAGGCCGTGCGCTACCAGATCAAGCACGGCGCCCAGCTGATCAAGGTCTGCGCTTCGGGCGGGGTCATGTCCCACACCGGCCCGGCGGGGGCCCAGCAGTACTCCGACGAGGAGCTCCGGGTCATCGTCGACGAGGCCCATCGGGCCGGCCTCAGGGTGGCAGCCCACGCCCACGGCGACGACGGCATCCGGGCCGCCATCGAGGCCGGCATCGACTGCATCGAGCACGGCTCGCTGGCCAGCGAGGACACCCTGCGGCTCATGGTCGAGCGGGGGACGTTCCTGGTGGCCACCACCTACCTGGCCGACGGCATGGACGTGTCGCGGGCGGCGCCCGAGCTCCAGGCCAAGGCGGCCGAGGTGTTCCCCCGGGCCAAGGCCACGATCAGCCGGGCCATCGAGCTGGGCGTCAAGGTGGCCTGTGGCACCGACGCCCCCGCCATCCCCCACGGCCGCAACGCCAAGGAGCTGATCGCCCTGGTCGACCGGGGCATGACCCCGGCCCAGGCCATCCACGCCGCCACGGTCGTCTCCGCCGACCTCATCGACGCCGACGACCGCGGCCGCCTGCAGGCGGGCCTCCTCGCCGACATCATCGCGGTCCCCGGGGACCCGACCGTCGACATCACGCTGACGGAGCAGGTCCGCTTCGTGATGAAGGGCGGCCAGATCTACCGCGACGACCTCACCGGCTAGCCC
>JBKPRV010000041.1:0-3577 GCA_046734715.1 Actinomycetota bacterium
CTCCATCGCCCTGGACGTCCTCCACGGCACGTTCGACACCGTCGCCTGCGCCCCGGGCCGTCCCGACCGGATCAGCGCGCTCGCGCAGGACGGCCCCGGACCGGGAGGCGCGCCCCGCCGGCCACCAGGTAGGCCGCTGTCGGGTCGGCGTCGCGAGCGTGACGCAAGAGGCCGGCGGCGCGGTCGAGCGCGGTGACGTCGTGCCTTCGCTCCATGAGGTCCCGTGCGACCCGACCCCCAGTTCTTCGCCTCGGGATCCCATTCCCCCGGCACGGTCAGCCCGACAGGAGACCGCGCCGCTGCGCCGCCAGGACGGCGTGGCCGCGGGAGGACACGCCGAGCTTCCGGTAGATGGCGATGAGGTGGGTCTTGACGGTGTTGCGGCTGACGAGCAGTTGATCGGCGATGTCCTGCATGGAGAGGTGGGTCGGGAGGAAGGCGAGCACACGGAGCTCGGCGGGGGTCAAGGACTCGTGGGCGTGAGCCCGGCCCAGAGTCCCGCTCTCCAGCTGCGCGTGCATCAGGTCGAGGAGCTCGTTGAGGTAGGTGGCGCTCCCGTCCCGGGCTCGGGCACGGGAGGCCTGCTCGGCGAGCTCGCGGGCGTCGGCGGGGTGATCGAGGGCGGTGGCCGCCTCTGCCAGCAGCAAGCAGCCGAGGAGCTCGGCACGAGGCGACAGTCCGTCGAGCCGTCCGAGCAGCGCCTTGGTGACAGCCGCCGCGTCGCGCGCCTGGTCCGGTCGGCCCTGCCGGGCGGCGACGAGACTGCCGACGGCGAAGACCGGGATCATGATCGTGACGCCCTCGAGGTTGTTGCGCTCTGCAATGTGCAGCGCCGCCGTGGCCAGTCGGTCGGCCTCGACGCGCCGGCCCCGTCGCAGGGCGATCAGGGCCAGGTGCGCGTTGGTCACCGCTTCGATGACGGGTGCGTCGACGATGTAGGGCAGCGCCTTGAGGAACAGGTCCTGGGCGTCGTCGAGGTCGCCGAGCATCGACCGCGCCGTGCCGCGGGCGACCGTCGCGTACGCCCACCACGGGTTCGTCGCCGGACCGCCGGCGGTCCGGACCAATTCCGTGTCCCGAAGGACGCCCGGCACGCCGTCGAGCGCGGTGATCGTCTTGACCATCGCCACCGCCACCGCGACCGACGGCGAGCCGTCTGCGAGGGGCCCGCCGCCCGGCAGCCGCTCGGCCGCGAGGACGGCCCGCTGGACGAGCCGGCGGTCGCCGATCGCGATGCCGTACCACGCCCAGGCGAGAGCGGCCCCCTGCAGGTGGTCGATGCTGTCCCGCCCGAGCAGGTCGAGCCAGCGCCCGAGCCGGGCGACCTCGCCCTGGGAGACGAGCCGGCTCGCGTCGCGGAGGATCAGATCGGCGACCCGCGCCGTCTCGCCCGCGTCAGCGGCATGCCGTAGGGCCCCGTCGATGTCGCCGGCCCGCTCGAGCAGGCGGCTGGCCCGGCTCTCCAGCCGCTGGGCGGTGTCCGGGTCGCCGCGCTGCAACCGGGCCCGCAGCATCTCGCGGAACAGGTGGTGGTAGCGGTACCACTCGCCCTTGCGATCGAGCGGGACGAGGAACATGTTCCCGGCCCGGTCGAGGCTCTCCAGCACCGGAGCGGCCCCATCGCCGTCCAGCAGCTCGTCCAACCGTGCCGCCGACATGCGGTCGAGCACGGCCGAGCGCTCGAGGAAGTGCATGGTCCGGTCGGGCAGCCCTGCCAGCACCTCCTCGACCAGGTAGTCGCCGACCAGCGGATCCTGGCCGGTCAGGATGGTGTCGTCCGCGTCGCCGCGCTGGGCCAGGGCGAGGGCGGCGAGGTGGAGGCCACCGGGCCACCCCTCGGTCCGGCGCACGAGCGTCTGCACACCCGAGCCGTCGACTTCGATGCCGAGGTTGCCGAACAGGAGAGCGGCGTCGTCCGATGACATGGCGAGGTCGTCGGCACCGATCGATACGACGGCTCCGCTGAGGCGGAGCCTGGCCATCCGGAACCTGCGCACCGATCGCCCCGCCAGGGCCAGCTGCGAGCCCGCGGGCAGGAATGCGACCAACCGCTCGACCCGGCGGCAGGTCTCGGCCGAGGTGAGGTAGTGCACATCGTCGAGCACGAGCACGAACGGTGCCCGGCTCTCCATCCACCGTCCCAGCGCCGGCAGCATGTCGTCGTCGACCGACCGACCCGGTCCGCCGACGCTGCGGGCGACGTCCGGGGCGAGGGGGTCCAGCACGTCCAGCGCCAAGGCGATGTGCCGGAGCAGGTGGGCTGGGTCGTCGTCGACCGGCTCGAGATGGGCCCAGGCGAAGGGGCGGGGATCGGCGCGATCCCACAGCGCGAGGAGCGTCGTCTTCCCGTAGCCGGCGGGCGCGGCAACGGTCGTGACCTCGCCCTCCGCGGAGAGCAGCCGTTCGACCAGATCGGGGCGGTCGAACACGTCGCGATGCCGCGCCGGGCGCGTGTAGCTGCTGGCGGGCAGCGTCGCCACGCGGCACAGCGGTGCGTCCGCCAAGCCGACCGCCGCGCCGCCTCCGAGCTCGCCCGCCATCGAGGTCACCTAGGCGACGCTACGGCAACCGGCGAGGTTCGGCCATCACTACGAGTGACTCGCCGCTCACCTCTTCAGGATGACGACAGCGGCGACGACTTGGTCGACAGTGGCTGGTGCGCCGTTTCGGCGTACGCAGAGGAGCGCCCCGATGAGCGACGCAGCGATCGACGAGTTGGGACCGGTGGACTACCTCGTCGTGGAGTTCCCCGCGGGCAGCAGCCACTTCACCGGCGAGATGGCGGCCGAGCTGGCATCGCTGGCCGAGGCCGGGACCATCCGGGTGCTCGACCTGCTCATCCTGCACAAGGACGAGGACGGCAGCGTCGAGGCCTACGAGATGGACGACCTCGACGAGCTCGACGAGCTGCGGGTCCTGGAGACCCAGGTGGCCGAGATCCTCGCGGCCGAGGACGTCGCTCACCTGGCCAAGGCGATGGACAAAGGCAGCACCGCGGGCGTGGTCGTCTGGGAGAACGCCTGGGCCGCACCGTTCGCCTCGGCCGCGCGGCGGTCCGGGGGCCAGCTCGTCGCCAGCGGGCGGATCCCGATCCAGGCGATCGTCGCCTCCCTGGAGGCCGAGGACGCCGCCGAGAGCGAAGGAGTCTGAGATGCCCCTCCGTCCTGCACGAGTCGCCCGACGGGGCGTGATCGGCCGACCGGTAGCCCGCACGGCTGCGGTCGTCGGCACCGCCGCCGTCGTCTCCCATGGCGTCAACCGCCGCATGGACCGGCGCGAAGACCGCCGGGACCGGCGGCAGGACCGCCGCTTCTGAGTGGCCTTCGCTCCCCCGGAGGCCACGATGAAGCCCTTCAAAGGAAAGATCGCCCTCGACATCCGGGACTCGACGCCCGACTGGGAGCCGTACCTCGCCCCCCGGGCTCCTGCAGACGCGCCCAACGTCCTCATGATCGCCTGGGACGACCTCGGTTACGGCACGATGGACATGTTCGGCGGGCCCGTCGAGGCCCCGGCGATGCGCCGCATCGCCGAAATGGGCGTGAAGTTCGCGAACTTCCACACCACCGCCCTGTGC